>JAQIBK010000050.1 GCA_027859125.1 Actinomycetota bacterium
TGAACTACGTGACATGTTCGTGCGACGCGTAACTGAGCGTCTTTCCTTTCCGTTGTAGAGAGTAAGGCCGGCGAAAGGCCAGCATTCTCTACGAAAGGGGTAATGATGAGGAGACTGAGACCACTGTCAACGGCCTCCCACTGTGGCTCAACATCAAGGTAGGCGATTGGGTTGTGGTCAACTGCTGGATCAGCCCGGACGGCAAGTACGTGGCCCAGTCTCTAGCGATCAATGGCGGGGCCCCGATATTTGATGAGCGCGTCGCTAGTTCCCGGTCTGGATGTCGGCCTTGGTGCCGAACGGCAGGTCGTTCGGGTCGGCGGGGGGTACATACAGGGGCGACGTCGGCGTTCCTGGCCCTGTTCCTCCGCCGAAGCGTCGCCACAGTGCCTCCGGAAGCTCGGCGTAGCTCGCTGCGGCTGAACTCGGGTACTGCACCTGGATCTCAAAGCTCCCTTGTTTCCAGAAGCGCGTCTGCAGGGGGGTTTGAGACCAATATAAATCGCACTGATATGCAGTGAGCTCGTGGAATGCCCATGGCATGTCCTGGTCGGTATTCGCGGTGATCCGGACTTTGTCCGGAGAGTCGTATTCCCAGACGGTGATGCCAGCGAAATCATCTATCGTTGCCCAGTAGAGGGCTTCTGCGCGAGCATCAGGGTGCTTTGCTCTGTCGGTGGGTGAGGCCTCGAATCGACGGACTGTCATGCCGACGTCGTCGACCGCCGCACGTATTGCATTCTCGACCGCGACCGGTCCGACCGGGGCCGCGGGGAAGTCGTTGGCCTGCTGATCACCTGTCGCGCCACTATCCGTAGCAGGATCACCTGTCTGCGCCGGGCCGCCCGCAGGATCCCCGGCCACTGCGGCCCCGAGTTGCACGCGCCAGCACGCCTCGCTGTCACTGCGCTTCACGTGGAAGACGCCCGCATCGTTGCCGCTGACGGTCCACTCCGCACTGCCGGCGGTGGAGAGCGTGCGGGTCAGGTCGCCCGCGACCGTATCACTGCCGGTGTAGCGGGCGACCAATGTGACGCCGTTCGCGCCAACGTCGGGGACGGTTGCTGTGACGCGCCACGAGCCGGTCGCCGCCGGGTCGTCTGCGGGTGGCTCAACAAAGGTGGTCACGAGAGCGATCCGCGATCCGCCCAGCGCTTGGTCCATGGTGAGCTGGCTCTTGCCGTCGGCTAGACGCTGGAGGTTCAGCACCCAGAGCACCGCCTGGTCGGCGGCGAGCACGCGTCCGCCGACACCGGCCTCGATAGCGGTACCGCCCAGCTCGGTTCGCGCCGTCTTCGCGAGGATGTCCTTGATGTCGCCGGCGTCCAGGTCCGGGTCTATGGAGCGCAGCATCGCTGCTACGGCGGCGACTTGGGGAGCGGCCATGCTGGTGCCGCCGTTGGTGGCCACGACCGTACCGTCGGGCGCTACGCCGTGGGGGACGCCGTCACCCGGTGCAGCCAAGGTGACCTCGAACCCCTCAGAAGCTGTGTTCGACATGGTGTTGTCGATTCTGCCGTCGCCGTCGACGTTGCCCACCGTGATGACGTTGGGCGAGGCGATACCGCCGGGAAAAAAGCCGTCCTTGCCGGGTGCCTTCCCGTCGTTACCGGCAGCACAGACAAAGAGCACGTCGGGCCGCTTGTCCTGCATCCACTTGAAGAACTTGCGGTACATCGTGACAGTGTCGGGATCCGGCGGACCACTTGTGATGACGGAGCCCCACGAGCAGTTGATTATCGTGGAGCCTCCCTTGACCTGGTCCATCAGACCGGTCAGGTCGCCGGATGCCCAGGTACCGCCGGAGTCCGTGTAGACCGTCGGGTCGTCCGGGTCGGCTTTGGCCGACCAGTCGCTCGTATATTTGGAGCTCCAGATGTTGGTCATGGAGACCGTCATGTTCGGCCCCAGGACCGTGGCGACCCCGACTACGCCTCCGTCGTCATCGTCGGCGGCGAGCACCGAGGTGACCGCTGTACCGTGACTGTAGTGGTCCTCTGGTAAGCCATTTGCGTCGTTGAGCGGCTGCGAGAGCGCGTCGTCGGCTTCCGGGGTCTCGAACCACACTGAGTCGCTGTCGAACTCTCCGCTCATGTAGAGACCGTCGTCGGTGACGCCGACCTGCACGGGGTTGAGCTCGGTCCTGCTGGCGCGGACGAGGTCCCACGCGTTCTGCACGCCGATCATGTGGGAGGAGTCCATGCCGTTGCCTGAGTAGGCCGGGTCCTCCAGCTTGCCGCCGTCCGCACATCGCCAACCCTCACGCGTGGTGGCCAGCGTGGAGGCCTGCTCCGGGAATGACGCCTCGACGCCCGGCTGTGACTCGGCCGCCTCCAGCGACGCGCGCAGGTCAGCTTCGCTCTCGCCGTCGGTCTCAAGTATGTCCAGCCCGATGATCTCCATCTCGCCTGCAATCGAAGCGCCGAGTGCTGTGGCTGCAGCCTCGGCCTCTGCGCGACCGGCCCCTTCGGCCATGAGGATGCTGATGCGGTCGGGAGGCGTGAGCCCCCACTCGTCGGTGGTGATCGGCCTGGTTGCGGGCGGCGTGTACGAGTAGGTGCCAAGGTCGACGGTGTTCCAGGGCCAGTCGACTGGTGCGAACATCACGACGGCCATCGCGATGGCCGTCAGCGAGAGGAGAGCTGATATCCAGGCCAGTCCGGAGCCGCCAGAGAGCGGCTTGCCCTTAGGTCCCAACAGGCCGGGCACCTTGGACGCTTTTGCCCAAGCGCCGGTCGCCGGAGAGAATACTTGGTCGCTCGCAGCTAGGAGGCCCTGCTGTGCGTGCATGCGCAACTCGTCCCAAGTGTAGGGGCCGTGCTGCACCCCTTTTCGTGAGACGAACCACCCCGGTGTCTGCGGAGGATTCTGCATGGGACCAGTATATGGGAGGGTTTGTGCGTGTCCAGTTCGCCGGATCGATATCGTTTAGCTCTGTGTCACATATACGCGTTACGCTGTCCTCTGCACTCACATCCACTGAAAGGCAGCTACACCACCCATGTCCGTGCTTCCCATCACTACTGCGCCCAAGCCCGGCTCCATAGCGGCCTCGCTCCGCGATGTCTTTGGCTACTCGGAGTTCCGCCTGCATCAGCAGGAGATCATCGAGCACATCGTCGGGGGCGGAGACGCTTTCGTGCTCATGCCCACCGGCGGCGGCAAGTCGTTGTGCTACCAGCTGCCTGCGCTGCACATGGCCGGCACGGCGATCATCGTCTCGCCGCTGATATCGCTCATGAAGGATCAAGTCGACGCGCTTTGCGCAAACGGCGTGTCGGCGGCGTGCCTGAACTCGTCGCTGTCACCAGAGGACGCGGCGACCGTGCTTGCAGACATGCGCGCCGGTAGCCTGGACCTGCTCTACGTGGCGCCGGAGCGGCTCATGATGGCCAGCTTCCTTCGCCAGCTGCACAAAGTCCCGATCTCGCTCTTTGCCATAGACGAAGCGCACTGTGTCTCGCAGTGGGGACACGACTTCCGTCCCGAGTACGTTCGCTTAGGCGAGCTTCGAGAGGCGTTCCCCGGTATCCCGCTCATAGCGCTCACCGCAACCGCGGACGATCAGACGCGCGAGGACGTCCGCCTGCGGCTGCATCTCACTCACGCGCCGGTGTTCATCGCCGGCTTCGATCGCCCCAACATCTCCTACACGGTGCAGGACAAGCAGCAGGCGCCGCAGCAACTGGAGCGGTTCGTGCGCACGCAGGCCGGCGAGTCGGGCATCGTCTACTGCCTGAGCCGCAAGCGGGTGAGTGAGGTCGCAGCACGTCTTTCGTCGGCAGGTATCAAGGCGGCGGCGTACCATGCGGGATTTCCGCAGGCAGAGCGCGTTCGCGTGCAGGATGCGTTCCAGCGCGACGAGGTGCACGTGGTCGTGGCCACCGTGGCGTTCGGCATGGGGATTGACAAGCCCGACGTGCGCTTCGTGGTCCACTACGACATGCCCAAGAACATCGAGGGTTACTACCAGGAGACGGGCCGTGCCGGTCGCGACGGCCTGCCCGCGGTTGCGCTGCTGCTGTACGGCCTGCAAGACGCGGTCACTGCGCGCATGCTGATCGAGCGGGGCAACAACCCGGAGCAGGTGCGCATCGAGCTGCACAAGCTGCAGGCCATGATCGGCCTGGCCGAGGCCACGTCGTGTAGGCGGCGCGTGCTGCTGGGCTACTTTGGCGAGGAGCTTGTCGAGGACTGCGGCAACTGCGACGTGTGCCTGGATCCGCCGGAGCTCTACGACGCGAGCATCGAGGCGCAGAAGGCGCTCTCGGCGGTGTATCGGGTCGAGCAGCGCTTTGGCGCCGGCCACGTGGTCGACGTGCTGCGCGGCGCGGACAACGAGAAGGTGCGTCGGTGGGTACACAACGAACTGGCGCTGTTCGGGATCGGCGCGGACCTCTCGCGTGACGAGTGGATGAGCATCTTTCGGCAGCTGATCCACCACGGCTATCTGCGGCAGGACATTGCAGAGTACTCGGCGCTGAAGCTCACTCCGGCGGCGTCGGGCGTGCTCAAGGGCGACGTGCAGGTGCGGCTCACGCGGTTCAAGAAGCGCGCGCCGGCACCCAAGGCTTCACCCAAGTCTCTGCGGCGGGGGAGGACGGCGGCGTTCGTCGGCGCTGTCGAGGATGAAGGACTATACGAGCGGCTGCGCGATCTGCGCAATCAGATCGCTGCCGAGCAACGTGTTCCAGCGTACGTGGTGTTCGCGGACCGCTCGCTCATGGACATGGCGGCCCGCAGGCCGGAGACACCCGATGAGTTCCTGGAGTGTCATGGTGTGGGCAAGGCGAAGCTCAAGAGGTATGCGGATGCGTTCTTGGGCGAGATCGGGGCGTGAGGGCAGCAGGAGAGATGTTCATTCCAACTCTTTCGTCGCCCTAATAGGGTAGATACTCCGCATCCGATCACTACGGACGGGGAGGTCCCCAGTGAGAGCATCCGATTCGCGTTCAGTGCGTGTCGCACTTCTCGTACTGTCGATGGCGTTGGCGGCGTTTATGGGGGTGGGTGCCGCTTCGGGGGTGTCGCCCGCCGCGGTCTTGGGGTCGCCCACGGAGATAAACTCGTGGGCACTGCCAGGAGCTGCCGTGGATGTCGCGGTCGCTGGTGACACGCTGTTCGTCTCGTATCGGGACTACTCCTCGGGTGAGACCGACGGCATATCGATCTACGACGTTTCCGTGCCCACTGCGCCGACGCTTCTCTCGGCGATGCCCTTGGACGAGAGTCCCAAGATGCTCGATTATCAGAACGATCGTCTCTACGGGATCGTCGAGGGCGTAGGTGTTGTGATCTACGACGTGACCGACCGTTCGAATCCGACGACCGTGGGTGTGATGACCGAAGTGAGCTCTCCCTCTGCCGTTGAGGTACGAGGTGATCGTGCGTACGTCGCTGATTACAGCGGGAACGTGCGGGTCTTCGACGTGAGCGGACCGGCTCCTGTGGCCATTGATCAACTCGGTGTTTCAGGGAGTCCCGCCAGTGTGGCCGTGTGTGGAGACAGGGTCTACGTGGCGGCGCGCAGCGCAGGCGTGCACGTGCTCGATGTCTCTCCGGACGGTGAGCTGAGCTTGGCCTACACATGGCAGCCCGACGCAGGCGACTTCCAAGACGCTGTCGTTCAAGGCGACACCGTCTATGCGGTCGATCTCCTCGGCGAGTTCTACGCACTCGACGTGCGGGCGGCATCCTCGGCATCGATCCTGGGAAGCGTGGCGATGACCGATGTGAGCTGCTGGAGTATGTGTGAGGCGGGCGGCATCATCTACGCTGCCTGCGGCGGCACGAATTCGGGGATCTATCCGATCGATGTGAGCGATCCGAGCAACCCCATCGCGCTTGCGCACTTGAGCAGTGCGAACATCAGCTACAACGTTGCAGTTTCCGGTGGCGAGGTCTACGTGGCTGCCCACAGTCAGGGTCTTCTGATCGGCGACGTCGACTATCTGCGTGGCGCTATGACGCAGGAGCTCTATGGAGGTACGCGGTACGAAACGGCGGCTCGTATCTCAGAGGCCGCATATCCCCGCGGTGCCGCTCGTGTGGTGCTCACCACAGGGCGCAACTGGCCGGATGCTTTGGGCGGAGCCGCGCTCGCCGGTGCATATGACGCCCCCATCCTTCTGTGCGATCCGGGCTCTCTGCCCGCGGCCACGGCAGCCGAGATCACGCGTCTCGGCGCGAAGCAGGTCACGATCCTTGGTGGAACGGTGGCGGTGACCGATGACGTGCGCGTCGCACTCGAGTCGCTCATGGTGACCGGCACGGTCACGCGCGTCGAGGGTGCCAGTCGCTACGGGACTGCGCAGAAGGTCGCGCAGGCCGCGATAACCGAGCTGGGCTCCACATGGAGCGGCACGGCTTTCGTGGCAACCGGGGCGGACTTCCCCGATGCGCTGGCCGCCTCACCCCTTTCCGCATACGCGGGATGGCCCATCTACCTCGCGGCTCCGGGTGAGCTGCCGCCCACCGCCGTCATGGAGGCGGCCGGAGTGACCGACGTGCTGGTTCTAGGCGGCGAGATCGCGATCTCCGACACTCAGATGACGGCATTGGAAGGCACGTTCGGCGCCGACCATGTGGATCGTCTCCAGGGCGTTTCACGCTATGAGACCGCGCTCGCGATAGCCCGCTTCGGCATCACGGACGTGGGGCTCGAGTGGGATCGAGCTGCGTTCGCGTCAGGGCAGAACTTTCCGGATGCACTGTCCGGTGGTGCGCTGCAGGGCGCACGCGACAGCGTGTTGTTGCTCACGCGCACGGACAGCTTGCCCTCGGCTGTCTCGTCGGCACTGTCCGTACCGCCCGGCGAGATCTCCTCGACAGGCATCCTTGGCGGACCCTCGGCCGTGTCGCAGCAGGTTCGCGATGCGATATGGCAATCGCTGGACTAGTGAATCTTGGTCAGTGAGCGGGGAGTCGCACCCACGACTCCGTTGAGAGCGAGGATCGATCGCAGTCTCGGCGCGGGCAACAACGCCTTGGGTGAGTTGCTTCGTCGAGATGGTTCTCCCGCAACTGTCACTGCAGACGCCAGGTGGCGTGGCCGACTCCATGTTCGGTTTGATTCGGCGCGCAGAGGGGCGGAAATAACGAGTAGGTCGACCGGGGGGCCGACCATGGCGCGATCGCGCCAAACGCCTTGAAGGGGAGTGCTCATGAATACTCAGACATGGGTTCGCGGACGCCCGTCCGCGGCACGGAAACTCGTATCGGTGATCTTCGCAGTCTGACTGATTCTGACGCTGGGGCCGCTTTCCGCGTTGGCAACTTTGGACAGCGCTCTCGGCGATCCGATGATCATCAGCGTCGATAACGACGGCAATCAACGGGACAAGGGTTCACGAGACCCGTCCATGAGTGACGACGGCCGCTACGTTGCATTTCTCACAGGCGCCGAGCTGGTGCCCGAGGATGACAACGACCATCGCGACGTCTATGTCTACGACACGGTGAGCATGGAGACCACCCGTGTCAGTGTCGCGACCGACGGTACCCAGGGTAACGACGACTGTGGCAACGATGGCCTTCGCGGCCCTGCAATCAGCGGGAACGGCCGCTACGTGGCCTTCGACTCCAACGCGGACAACCTGGTCCCGGACGACAACCTGGACAGTGATGGCGGTCGTGACATCTTCGTGCGCGACATGGTCTCCATGGAGACCACGCGCGTCACGCACGACGGATTCGGGGACAACGATGCTGGTTGCCGGGATCCAGCCATATCCGATGACGGTCGCTACATGGTGTTCTATTCCGAAGCGGACGATCTGGTGGCCGACGACACGAACAACTGCGACGACGTCTTCATGAAGGACATGTCCACCGGCGTGATCACAAGAGTGAGTGTCACGGCGAATGGCGGTCAGGGCTACGAAGACAGTCGGGATCCCCAGATCGCAGATGATGGCAGCTACATCGTGTTCGACAGCGATGCGATTCTTTCCGCTGCCGACCTCAACGGCACCGTGCGTCGTGATGTCTACGGCTACGATGTGTCGACTGGAAAGACGATGCTCATAAGCGATCCGCGCGCCGGTGGCGACGATCTGTACCGCGGCTCACGCGATCCGGCTATCAGCGCAGACGGCGAATTGCTAGCGTTCACCGCATGGGATGACATCGTCGTCAGTTATGACCAGAACGGCGACAGGGCGGACGCTCTGGGTGCCTCAGCTCTCTCGGGAGCGGTGGACGGCCCGATCCTGATCACGCGACCCGACGCCCTGCCCGCATCGATCAAGGCTGAGATCACGCGCCTCGGTGCGACGGATGCGTACGTTGTCGGTGGTACGGTGGCGGTCTCCTCGGCGGTCATGAGCGAGCTGGACATGATGCTCTCTGGCACCGTCAAGAGGCTGTCCGGACCGAACCGCTACGTGACTGCGAACATCATGGCGAGCGAGGTCATCTGGCTCATGGGGGATGACTATGATGGCACGGTCCTGGTAGCGACTGGGGAGAACTACGCGGACGCGACCGGTGGCGCACCGCTGGCTGCCGGATTCGGGTGGCCTGTGCTTCTTGCGAATCCGAACGAGGATATAGTTTTGATGCCGTATGAGGCCGAGGGTGCTGCCATTCTCGGTGGCACCGCTGCGGTCTCGTCGGAGGTGGAAGCTGCTCTCCAGTTCGAGTTCGGGGCAAAGAACGCCGTTCGCCTCGCCGGGGACAATCGCTATGAGACATCTGCAGAGGTCGCTGTGTACGGCGTCGAGAACGGGCTGCGCTGGGACGGCGTGGGAATCACGACCGGATCGTCGTTCCCCGATGCGCTCACCGGTGGAGCACTGCTTGGCCGACAGGGTTCGGTCATGCTGCTCACGCCCAGCACATCACTGTCAGCCCCTGCAGCCAATCTGCTGAGTGCGAACAAGATGGGCATCGATACGGTGTACTACTTTGGCGGTACGGTGGCCGTGAGTGATTCGGTCAAGGCTGCTGCCGAATCAGTACTTGGCTGGTGATGTTTCGAGTGACCTAGTACCGTGTTTGAAAGATGGGGGCGGCTTCGCTGACACAGGCGGAGTCGCCCCTTTGTGCTGCGCTCACAATACATATGCAGCCGCTCGCGGTACCGTAGAAAGGGAAAAGTAGTCTATCGTGTATGGAATGCGGTAGAATCTCATTTTATTGGATAGCAAAACGATGCATTGGACAGGTGATATGCGTATGTGGCAGGGGAACACACGGAAAGTCCTCGCACTACTGCTCGCTCTCGCCGTAGCTGTCAGCATGTTTGGGCTGGTAGGTTGCGGAGACGACGATGCAGATACTGAGGATACGGACACCACAAGCACTGAGGGCACGACGGAGACCATCAAGATCGGTGTGGCCACGTCGCTGACCGGAGGCTTGGCCGATTACGGCTTCGCCGCTGCAGAGGCGCTCAAGATCGCCGCTGTGGACTTCAGCGGTTTTGAGATCGACGGCGTGACTTACGAGATCGAGCTGATCATCAAGGACGACAAGGGCGAGCCCGCCGAGGCACCCGTTGTCGCTCAGCAGCTCCTGGATGAGGGAGTCGTTGCGGTCATCGGTTGCCTGACTTCCGGCAACACCAAAGCGTCTCTGCCCATCTATCAGGCAGCTGGCATTCCGCTGATCTCAGGTTCGGCCACGAGGCCCGACCTGACCGAGCTCGACTTTGAGAACTTCTTCCGTACCTGCCTTCGCGACGACCTTCAGGGCGCAGCCATCGGCGAGTGGGCCGTTGAGCTTGGTTCTGAGAAGGTCGTAGTCATGGACGATCGCGGCGACTACTCCGTTGCGCTCGCCGATGAGGTCATCAAGACATTGGACGCCGCTGGCGTGGAAGTAAGTCGCGAAGAGGGCCAGGAGGGCGATGTCGACTTCTCCGCACAGGTGAACAACATCAAGGCCTTCGCACCTGACACCGTTATCTTCACCGGCTACCACCGCGAAGCTGGCCTGCTGTTCAAGCAGCTCGTCGAGGCGGGTGTCGAGGCCCAGTTCATGGGTGGCGACGGTATCAAGTCCAACGACATCGGCGACGAGGCTGGTGGCGCTGAGAACGTCGAGGGCGCCCTGTGCACCTTCGGCGGATTCGCTCAGGAGAACATGCCTGGCTACACCGCATTCGCGGACGCCTTCATGGCGGCCACGGGCAAGGAAGCCGGTCCTTACGCTGAGAACAACTACGACGCGCTGGGTGCAGTCGTTGCAGCCATGCAGCTCGCTGGCTCGACCGAGGGTGCCGACATCATCGACGCACTCCACGAGGTTGAGTACGATGGCGTTCAGGGCGCTCTGACCTTCGACTCCATTGGTGACGTTGCTGTCCCCGGTGGCGGCGGAACCGAGCTGATCCCGCGCTTCGAGTACAAGAGTGGCGTCTGGGAGTTCATTGAGTAGAACGGCACGGATTACTGTGAGTCTTGTGGGGGCCGGGCATTGCGCCCGGTCCCCACATTTATTCACATAAGACGTTTCCAAGTCGGCCCTGTCTGATAAAGTGCTGGAGGCACCGTTCCTTGCAAAGACCGGTAGTGCTCGCATGAGTGAAACGAACGGAAGGACAGGATGACCTTCGAACACATATTGGGGCTGACGATCTCGGGTCTCACCGTCGGCATGATCTACGCGTTGATAGCACTGGGCTACACGATGGTCTATGGCGTTCTGCAGCTGATTAACTTCGCGCATGGTGAGGTCTTCACGGTGGGCGGCTACATAGCCGCCACCACGCTCATCTACACAGGCGTGGACGCCACGACCCCGCTTGCCGCCAAGATCGGGTACTTCGCGTTGGCGCTGATCGTATCGATCGTGCTCACGTCCTTTCTGGGTTGGATGATCGAGCGTGTCGCCTACAGACCGCTTCGCAAGCAATCGCGCATCACAGCACTGCTCTCGGCTATTGGTATGTCGATCGTGCTTCAGAACCTGCTTGTGATCATCTTCGGGCCGGAGCCCATCATCATGCCCACCGCGGTAGTGCCCACCGGGTTCATCGAGGTGTTCGGCGTGCGGATCCGCTTGCTGCAAGTCATCATCATCGTCACGTCGCTCGTGCTGATGGGGCTGCTCGCCTGGATCGTGAAGGGAACCCGCATGGGCAAAGCTATGCGGGCGACCTCGCAGGACATGGAAGCTGCGGAGATGATGGGGATCGAGACGAACCTGACGATCTCCTTCACGTTCATCGTGGGCTCCGCACTCGCGTCGATCGGTGGGTTCCTGGTGGCCATGTACTACGGCTCACTCCAGTACGACACCGGATTCCTGTACGGCCTCAAGGCGTTCACAGCGGCCGTGCTGGGAGGCATCGGCAATATCTACGGTGCCGTCGTGGGTTCGCTGATCCTGGGCCTGGCAGAGAACTGGGGTGTCGGCGTTACACTCGGCGTTCTCGCATGGCTGTTCGTCTTTGGGCTGATCGCGGGTCTCTACGTCCAGATCTTGCGTGCACCCGGAGAGAGAGTCTCGCACATTGCCGAGGAATTCCGCACGCCGGAGTACGAGCGGCTCATTCGCAGCCAGTATCAACTCGCTCCAGTGGTGGCGGTCAAGACGCTTCTATCTGAACGCACGGACGCACTTGTGCATGTCTCGGCGAGGCATGCGGTGCGGCTCATGGCTGGCAACATCGTGCTCGGGTTCTTTGCTGTCCTGTTCTTCATGAACGGGGAGATGCAGTTCGCGTCCAAGTGGCAACATGTGATCTCGTTCGCTGTACTTATGGCAATCCTGATGTTCCGACCGTCTGGAATTCTGGGAGACAACATCCAGGAGAAGGTGTAGTTATGGCGGTTCTCGATCGCATGAACAGCATGTTCAGACGCGCACCGCGATGGACCTACATCGCGCTGGCGCTGGCTTTCGCTCTGATCTTTCCGGTGCTGGAGCAGTACGGTGTCATTGAGACGCTGTGGCTGCGTCTGGGCACTCGTACTCTCGTCTACGTTCTGCTCGCCGTTGGCCTGAATCTGGTGCTCGGCGAGACGGGGCTGCTGCATCTGGGCTATGTGGCGTTCTTTGCTGTTGGTGCGTACACGACAGCGAGTCTCTCCTCGCCCCGTTTGGGCTATCACTGGAACTTCTGGGTGATCATCGCACTCGCGATGTTGCTCTCAATGCTCTTTGGCTTCTTCATCGGCCTGCCAACACTGCGATTGCGCGGGGATTACCTCGCTATCGTCACTCTCGCTTTCGGCGAGATAACTCGCATCACGTTCAACAACTGGGAGTCCGTCACCAACGGTCCCGGCGGTATTCCCGGCATCTACGCGCCCAATCTGTTCGGGTGGGTGGTCGACAAACCGGGCGAGTTCTTCTACCTGCTGCTCGCTGCCGTGATCGTGGTCGTGTGGCTGCTGAACAACATCAAGACCTCGCGTATCGGGCGTGCGTGGAACGCTCTGCGCGAAGATGAGATCGCATCGCATCACTCCGGCGTGCGTCCGCTGCAGGCAAAACTGCTCGCAGTGGTTCTGAGTTCCGGTGTCGCCGGGCTTGCAGGCGCGATATTCGCGTACTACCAGCAGTTCATCAACCCGACCTACTTCCTGTTCATGCAGTCCACGATCGTGGTCTGCATGGTCGTGTTGGGAGGCATGGGCAGCATCCCGGGCGCTGTGATAGGTGCCGTGGTGCTCGACACCACCCCTGAGCTCATACGGCAGCTGTTCACCAAGTGGCTGCCCGATGCAGTGGGCGCGGACTTCCTGCCCGGCGTACAGACCGCGCTCCAACAGGACTTCGATCGCTACCGAATGTTGATATTCGGGCTGGCCATCGTGCTAATGGTCATATTCAGACCCGAGGGTCTGTTACCCAACAAGCTCTGGCGTCGTGAAGTCCATGAAGACGACCCACGCGATCAGGCGAACACCCGCCAGCATATGTTCGATGCCGAAAAAGGCGCACAGGACTTGGAGGCGTGATCAGATGTCCGATGTAGTACTGGATGTTCATAGCGCAACCAAGACCTTTGGTGGGCTCAAGGCCGTCAACGACCTGTCCTTCCAGATTCACGCTGGCGAGATCGTTTCTCTCATCGGCCCCAACGGAAGCGGCAAGACCACCACGTTCAACCTGATCAGCGGGGTCTACGAGCCCGATTCCGGGGACGTTCTGCTCAGAGGCGAATCCATCGCAGGTCTGCGGCCCGATCAGGTCTACGCGCGTGGCATCTCCCGCACGTTCCAGATGTTGCGCTTGTTCAGCAATATGAGTGTGATGGAGAACGTGCTGGTCGGAATGCACGGCCGGACCCAGGCCAATATCATCGACTGTATGTTCCACACGCCGCGCATGCGTCGAGAAGAAGAAGTGTGCGTGGAAAAGGCGCGAGCGATCCTGGCGCAGTTCCCGGGTCGTTTCCCCGAGAGCCGCCATGATCAGCCGGCCTCATCGCTGTCCTACGCCAATCGCCGCAGGCTCGAGATCGCTCGTGCGCTGGCAGGCGAACCCAAGCTCCTCCTGCTCGATGAGCCCGTTGCGGGCATGAATCCCATGGAGAGCATGGAAGTCATGCAGCAGATTCGCGATCTGAAAGAAGCGGGCCACACGATTCTCATGATCGAGCACGACATGAAAGTCATTATGGGCGCGTCGGACAGGGTGATCGCCATGGACCATGGTGTGAAGCTCGCCGAGGGAGCGCCAAAGGATGTCGCAAACGACCCGGCCGTTGTGGAGGCTTATCTTGGCAGACGAGGCGCGGACACCGCTTCTTGAGTTCAGGGACGTCAATACGTACTACGGACGCATCCCCATTCTCAAAGACGTGAACTACAAGGTCTATCCGGGTGAGATCGTCTGCCTGTTGGGCGGCAACGCCTCAGGCAAGTCCACCACGATGAAGACGATCCTTGGCATCGTGAAGCCGACATCCGGCGACGTGCTGTTCGAGGGCAAAGTGATCTCGGGTCTGCGCACGTCAGAGCGGATCAAGCTCGGCATAGCCACCGTCCCTGAGAACCGTCGACTCTTCCCGCACCTCACGGTGTTGGAGAACCTGGAGATGGGCGCATACACCAGAACCGACACCAAGGGCATCGCGGCCGATCTGGAGCGCGTGTACGAGGTCTATCCTCGCGTGCACGAGCGTCGCAGCCAGCGCGCGGGAACGCTCTCGGGCGGAGAGCAGCAGATGGTCGCGTTCGGCCGGGCGCTCATGAGCAGTCCGAAGCTCATCATCATGGACGAGCCGTCCATGGGGCTTTCGCCGGCACTCGTCGATCAGTCGTTCGACACCATTGAGCTCATGAACAAGCAGGGCGTCTCGGTGTTCGTGGTCGAGCAGAACGCCAACGCGGCGCTCTCCATAGCGAACCGCGGCTACGTGCTGCAGAACGGGACTGTCGTGATGGATGGTCCTGCGCAGGAGCTTCTCGAGAACGAGGAGCTCAAGCGGGCGTATCTGGGCGGCTAGGCGGCTCGTTTCTCTGGATGTCAGACCCCCTTCGTATCGTGTGTATCACGAGATGAGGGGGGTCTTTTCCATGGGAGTGATGAACGCGGTGAAGTGCGGCGCGTGCGGATATCAAGAGCGCGGACTGCTGGGCGTGGGTGGAGACGTGGGCAGGAGCGGTGAGATGATCGTCACGGTCTCGTGCCCCAAGGCCCTGCGTCTTGTCGATACGGTGCCGCAGGGGCAAGGCGGTCCCGTTTGGGCGCAACGCGTGAGCGAACTCGACGCGCCCATGCCGGTGGGTCGCTGTCCTGCGCGTGAGTGTCGATCGCGAACGCATGAGGCATGGGATAGCAGGAGAGCGGTATGTCCCCGTTGCGGGGAGCCCGGTATGGACGTGCGCATGGAAGGTGTATGGGACTGACGGATGCGTTCGCGTGATGGGACTGGAGCGGGGGTTGGGTGGTACGATAATCTCCGCTAGTTCACAAGTTGCGAGGGGGTACCACATGTCGCCGAATCCCGCGTCCGCGCGTGCGTTCGCCATCGTCACCGACAGCACCGCTGACATCGAACCTGAACTCGTCGAGAAGCTGGGGATCACAGTCGTGCCCCTGCTCGTGAGTTTCGGCGAGGAGTCCTTCCTGGACGGAACCGTCTCACAGAATGACTTCTTCGAGCGCATGACCAAGGCACCCAAGCTGCCCACAACGTCACAGCCTTCCGTCGGCGCGTTCACGGAAGCCTACACCGCAGCTCTGCAGACCTCCGACGAGTTCCTATCGAACCACATATCCTCGGCTCTTTCACGCACACTCGAAGCTGCAATGCAGGCGGCGGGGGAGTTCGACGGTCGGGTGCATGTCTTCGACTCACTCAATCTGTCGTGGGGGCTGGCCCTGCAGGTGCTCGACGCCGTTACGGCCGCCAATGAGGGGCTCACATCATCAAAGGTGCTGGAGCGACTCGAGTCAACACGTTCGCGCGCCAAGATGATCGTGGGCGTCGACTCTCTCGACAATCTTTCGCGCGGCGGTCGCATCGGCAAGGTCTCCGCCTTCATGGGATCGTTGCTCAACCTCAAGGTGACATTCACTGTTGACGAG
>JAQIBK010000072.1 GCA_027859125.1 Actinomycetota bacterium
CGGTTGTTTGGGTGTATGTTCCTGCGCTTGGACCAGACGAACTCACGCCAGCCAGTCCAGGACGTTGGTACGCGACTGCAGCGTACTGACCCAGCAGATGCGCGGTCATGATCTGTGAGATGAATAGTGGCCAACCAACGAGGATCGCACCGATACCGGTCGCGGACAACACACTGCCGACCGCGCTGGCACCAAAGGCGAAGAACATGCTCATGATCCATGCCATGAAGTATCCGCTGTTGGGTGTCTTGACGCGTTGCCATATCTCGCCGAAGGCGAACAGAGAGCCGAAGTTCTCACGCATCGCGTAGTTGGTCAGTGCAGCGTAAGCGAACACAGATACCGCGATGACGTAGGCGACGGCGAGGAACGAAGTGAGACAGACGGTACCCATCGCAGCTCCGGCGAGCATTTCATCACCGCTCGCCGCCGAGGCGATCAGTGGCAGCAGCCCGATCGTGCCGATGATGACGGCAGGGATCATGTAGATGAACATTGCGAGGCTGCCTAGGAATCCACGAACCCAAAGGCGACCGAAGTCGCTCCAATCAAGCAGAGGCAACTCTCTGCCTTCTGCTACTGCCCTTGTGTAGTCGAGTTGGTAGCCTGTTAGTGCCGGGGCCGTGACACCCAGAAGGCCCCACAAAGCCCCTAGTGCCGTCTTCGCGAGCCACTTCTCATCCTTGAACGGCACTCCAAAGGCGCGTCCGATATCCATGGTGTCTCCCCTCATTGGTGTTCTGTCGTGTTCTGTCGTTCAAGCCGCGATGTTATTGTGCCTGATGTATTCTTCGCCGAACACGACACAACTGTAAACATTTCTCTTTGTCCGAGTCCAGCCATCTCGCTTGTGTTGATTCATGGGCGTATCGTGTGGGATGCCCCGAAACGATGCACATCGAGGAGTCCAGTGCCTAGACCTGAGCTAGTACGAGTGGAACACGAAGGAGTCGTCTTCTGGACAGATGAGGTTCTGGCGACACAAGGTATCAGGGTCGCATTCTCGGAGCGTTCTGGCGGAGTCAGTTCACCGCCTTTCGGCTCACTCAATCTGGCCGCACACGTTGGCGATGATCAGTCTTTGGTCGACGAGAACCGCTCTCGCTTCATGTCTGCGGTGGGATTAGCTGACCTGCGGGATCGTCTGATAACAGCGGATCAGGTTCATGGCGTCACTCTGGGGACGGTTGACACTGGTGATGCTGGGCGCGGCGCGCGGGCCACTGAGTCGATGATTCCAGGTGCTTCATCTCCTGTGCCGGCAACTGACGGATTGGTGACAACGGCGTCGAACCTTCCGCTCATGCTGTTCTTTGCGGACTGTGTGCCGGTTGTTCTTGCTGTGACAGACCCGGTTCGGGGCATAGCGATAGTGCACGCTGGATGGCGTGGTGCCTTGGAGCGGATTCCTGAGAAGGGCGTCGAGGCGTTGCTGGCCGCGACTGGAGCGCGGGCCTCTCAGGTCAGGGCGTATGTCGGTCCGCACATTGGGGGATGCTGTTACAAAGTTTCAACAACTCTTGTCGCGCGGTTTAACAGTTCCTTTGATAAGATTGCCGCGGTCGATGATCGGCTGGATCTGGCTTCTGCTGTCAAGTCTTCTCTGCGAAGTGCGGGTTTGGCGGAAGCGCAGATCGCAGAGCTTGGTTCGTGTACGTATGATTCTGTCGATCGGTTCTTCTCGTACAGAGCGAGCAATGTCACGGGACGCCACGGCGCCTTGGCAGTGATCACAAAGGAATGATGCATGACAAAACGGCTCTGGATCGTCTTGCCTGCGTTCGCCTTGGCGCTCGCACTGCTGGCGGTCCCCCTTAGTGGTTGCGACGGCGGTGGTCGAGCGACGAACGAGCTCGTGGTAACGGGATCCACGACCATTCTGCCGATCGCCGAGATCGCTGGCGAGATGTTCTGCGACAACAACCCTGGGTACAAAGTGCTTGTCTCCGGACTGGGGTCCTCGGCAGGGATCGAGACAGTGACACGCGGGTCTTCTGACATAGGTACCGCTTCTCGCGATCTCAAAGATGAAGAAATGGACCTTGGTCTGTACGACTCACCACTCGCGTACGATGCCATTGCGGTGATCGTGCACCCGTCGAACCCGATCGACAATCTGACCAAAGAGCAGGTCCGACTGATATTCAACGGAACGTACACCAACTGGTCGGAGCTTGGCGGCAGGGATCTGAGAATCGGCCTTGTGAATCGCGATGAGGCATCCGGTACGCGTGAGGCCTTCTACAAGATCGCCATGGAGGAGACACCGTTTGACCGCACTGCAGCTGTTCTGCCCGGAACCGGCCAAGTACGGTCGGTCGTCGCGCAGGCTGAAGGTGCGGTGGGCTACATATCACTCGGCTTCGTCAACGATGAGGTCAAGTCTGTCTCAGTTGACGGCGTCGATGCTTCGGCGGCAACTGTTGTCGATGGCACGTATCCCATCTCGAGACTCCTGCACTTCTTCACCGTTGGCGAGCCTGCCGGTCTAGCCAAGGAGTACATCGATTTCGTCCTATCCGATGAGATTCAGCAGGGCATAGTGATCGACGCTGGCTTCACTCCGATCTCTGCCGGAGAGGCGCTTTGATGGACGGAGATCCCCGTACGGACGTGGACGGAACCAACAAGGGCAACCTGCAGCTCATGTCCCGATCCACTTACATCAAGGAAACCACGCTCAAGAATCTCTTCTTGCTCTGCGCTTTTGTTGCGGTTATGGGTGTCGCGTTGATCTTCTTGTTCGTGGGATGGCGCGGATGGCCGCTCATTGCTGACATCGGCGTGGGCAGTTTCCTTGGTGGAGCCGAGTGGAATCCGACTGACGGCCTCTTTGGGATCCTTCCCTTGATCTGGGGCTCAGTTGTCGTCATGGCGGGAGCGCTCGTGCTCGGCACGCCGCTCGCAGTGGGTACCGCGGTGTTCCTTTCAGAGATTGCCTCGCCCAAGATGCGATCCTTGGTGCGACCTGCTGTTGAGCTGCTTGCAGGGATTCCGTCGGTGATCTTCGGATTCTTCGGGCTGATCGTCCTGCGTCCCCTGATCGCGCAGATGACCGGAGGTCTCGGTTTCGGGGCGGTCACCGCATGGATCATCTTGGCCATCATGATCGTGCCGACGATCGCGACGTTGACCGAGGATGCACTGAACTCGATATCACCCGGTGTGCGCGAAGCGTCCTACGCTATGGGCGCGACCACGTGGCAGACGATCTACAAGGTACTCATTCCGTCTGCGAAGATCGGTATTCTCGATGCGATCATCCTGGGCATGGGCCGCGCCATCGGTGAGACGATGGCGGTTCTCATGGTAGTGGGCAATGCACCGGTGTTCCCTGAAGGGGTGACCGTGCCGCTCTCGACGCTGACTTCCCAGATCGTCATGGACATGCCGTATGCTGCGGGAGACCATCGCACGGCCCTCTTCGGAATGGCGATAGTGCTCTTCATGGTGTCCATGGGCCTCGTGGCGGCCGTCAGGCTCATCTCTCGATTCCAGACCTCCATTAGTGGGGGCCGCTGATGAACAAGAATGTGGCCAACAACATTGCGCTGTCATTCCTCTGGATCGCTGCATCGACCACTGTCGTTGTTCTCTTTGCGGTGATAGCCTACGTGTTCGTCAACGGGATCATGGTGATCACACCGGAGTTCATCTTCACGTGGCCAGAGGGCGTGAATGCAGAAGGTGGCGTCTGGCCAACTATCGTTTCGACGCTCTACGTCACGGGCTTGGCCATGGTGATAGTCACTCCGATTGCGATCCTTGCTGCGGTCTATCTCGCTGAGTATGCCGTGCAAGGAAAGCTCGTGACCGTCATTCGCTTCGCAGCCGACTCTCTGGCCTCGGTACCGTCGATCGTCATGGGTCTCTTTGGCCTTGCGCTGTTCGTAGAGAGGTTGAACATCGGTTTCTCCATGCTCTCGGCAGCATTCGCGTTGTCGTTCCTGATGCTTCCCATCGTGATGCGCACCACCGAAGAGGCTATTCGCGCCGTTCCCAAGTACATTCGCTGGGGAGCATATGGGCTCGGGGCGTCGAAGTGGCAGACCGTGAGTCGCAGTGTGCTTCCAGCAGCAACACCACGTATCGTGACAGGTATCATCTTGGCGACGGGCAGAGCGGTGGGTGAGACCGCTGTCGTTATCTACACGATGGGGCAGGCGATCAACCTTCCGATAACCCCATTCGACTCCGGCCGCCCAATGACCGTGCACCTCTATCTTCTTGCGATGGATGGCATCAACTTGCCAGCTGCGTATGGAACGGCACTTCTTCTCATGATAATGATCCTGGCTTTCAATCTGGGCGCGCGGTACTTCCTGCGCCGGAACCGGAAGGTGTAGAGCAGATGGCAGTGCACAATATTCGTACAAGCCCCTTCAGTGTGCCCGAAGGTCCAGACAAGATCCGGGTGAAGAATCTGGACTTCTTCTACGGTGATTTCCAGGCTCTCGCCAACATCAATGTGGATATCAAGCAGGGTGCAGTGACGGCATTCATCGGCCCGTCCGGGTGTGGCAAGTCGACGTTCCTGCGATGTTTCAACAGAATGAACGATTTGATCCCCGGAACCAGGGC
>JAQIBK010000069.1 GCA_027859125.1 Actinomycetota bacterium
GCTCTTGAGGGCACGTTCACTCACTTCGCCACGGCGGACGTTCCCGGTGACTGGGACTTCGAAGGGCAGATGGAGCGCTTCACCGCCGCACTGGCGGAGATGCGCACCGAGGGCGTGGATCCCGGAATCGTGCACGCAGCTAACAGCCCCGCAACCATCCTGCACCCCGAGGCTCACTTCAACATGATCCGTCCCGGGTTGTCGATATATGGATTCCACCCCTCTAAGGCGACAGAGGGGCTCGTCGATCTACGCCCTGCGCGTTCGGTCAAGGCGCAGGTGTCGTACGTGAAGCGTATCGGTATGGGAGATGGCGTCAGCTACGGGCTGACGTGGCGCGCCGTAGCACCTACGACAGTCGCGACGCTTCCTCTGGGCTATGCCGACGGAGTCCACAGGGCAGCGTCGAACTCCATGGAGGTGCTCATCGGCGGTCAGCGCTGTCGGCAGGTGGGACGCATCTGCATGGATCAGTTCGTTGTCGAGGTACCCAGGGGTGTCGAAGTATCACCCGGCGACGAGGTCGTGATAGTGGGCACTCAGGGTAGCGAGACCATAACCACCGAGGAGCTGGCTGGCCATGCGGGCACTATCAATTACGAGATATCGTGCGCGTTCGGCATGAGGTTGCCGCGCATATATTTGTAACGCGCGCGCTTGTCAGCGCCCGCACGGATCGGTGAATGGCGGCTCGCCCTAGTGGCGGGCCGTTCCATTTTCCACGTGATTCCATTCTCGTACGCCGTTGTGGCGTTCTTCTTCATATAGACCTGAGACATATTCCGCGGCAAACAGAGAATTGTTTTGCAGGAGCCCCCCTGCGGAAGTCGAAATTTGAGGGTGAGGCAACATTAGCCTCAGTTGTGGGTTGCACAGAATCTTGCAAGCAAATCAGGGGGGTATCTGTGGACGAGAAAGTCCTCGAAGAGATTCAGTTCCATCAGGAGACAGTCGCCAAAGACACCAACTCGCCTCTTCACCTGATCCGTGAGAAAGAGATGGAGATCTCCGGACGTGTTCTTGCGGCCAAGAATGAGGCCGAACAGATCGTGTCTGACGCGCGTCGTGCCGCCGTGGATATCATCGCCAAGGCCGAAGAAGAGTCAGTGAGCATCTCGGCTGCACATGAACGCGGCGCGCAAGAGAACGTTGAGAAGGAGATAACGGCTGTCCGTGCTTCTGCGGACACCGAGGCTGCCGCTCTTGAGCATACAGCGAGCGAGCGAATCGGTGATGCGGTCGCGTTCACGGTCAAGCGAATCACCGAGGTATAGCGTTCAGGTATGCCGCAATAGCTTGCGGCTGATGATGGGGGGTGTTGTGGATGCTCGTCCCTATGGCGAAGGTTGAGATAATCGGACCGAAGAACTTGTTCTTCGAGGTCGTGAGTCTCATCCATGACCACGGGAAACTGCACATCGAGGATCTCTCGCAAAAGATCAACTCGGGACAGGTACCGTTGGATCGCATGGAAGTGGTCGACAAGCAGGAAGACGACCGCGAGCACATGGAAGACATGCTCATACGAGTTCGTGCGATTCTGAAGGCTATTCATCGTCCCGACACCCCGGTCGACAAAGCCAAGCGCGACAGTGAGTACCGCCGACTATATTCAATGTCCAGTGACGAGCTTTCGAGCGAGATCGCCGGCGTGATCGAAGAGGTCGAGGATCGCACATCGACTTTGGCGTCCACGCACACATCAATCGAATCGGAACTCGCGCTTCTTGCGCGCTATGAGCCGATCCTGCACAAGATTCAGCCTCTGACCAAACAGATCGTCACGACCGGTGCGTACGAGTCGGTGGCCTTGCTGGTGGAGCGTCGCTACAAGGCTTCGCTCGAGCTGCTGAAAGAGGAGCTCGACAAGCTCACCAAGAAGCAGTGCGAGATCGTGTCGACGGATGTCGACGAGGATCACACCGCTGCGATCGTGGTGTTCAACAAGAACTACTCTGAGCCGGTTCACAAGTTCCTCTCCATGGAGAATGTGAATCAGATCCGCCTCCCAAGCGATTTCGAGGACATGCCCTTCGACGTTGCCTACGATCACCTCAAGGCTCGTCGCAAGGATCTTCCTGGCGATTTGGACAAGGTGGGCTCTGAACTCAATGACATGTCAAAGAAGTGGCAGCTCAAGCTGTCCATCGTTCGCGACGTCCTCATAGACAAGACCGAAGAGATCGCCGCCATTCCCAAGTTCGGGCGTACGGCGTACGCGTTCGTGGTCACCGGCTGGATTCCGGTCTCCGACATGGCCGATTTGCGCAAGGAGTACGGCGCCAAGTGGAAAGACGACGTGATCATCAACCAGACCGAGATCGGTCAGGAAGACTTTGCGGAGACACCCGTCGCTCTCAAGAACTCCAAGATAGTCGAGCCGTTCCAGCAGCTCCTTGGCGTCTACGGGATTCCTCGCTACGGCACCATCGACCCGACGATCTTCCTCTTCGTCTTCTATCCGCTCTTCTTCGGAATGATCGTAGGCGATATCGGATACGGCCTGATCATGGTCGGTATCGTGCTATGGCTCCGACTCAAGTACAGGGAGAAGCCGGCCATTCAGGTGGCGACTTCGGTCCTTGGGCCCGCGGCGACCATGGTGGTTGCCTTCGGCGTGCTGTACGGCGAGTTTTTCGGAGATGTTCTCAGCCACTATCTCGGGTGGATTCAAACCATCAGTGTCGCTGGAGTGGACCTGCCGTTCAACCGCGTGGAACTGGTCATGCCCTTCATGATCATTGCAGTCGCTGTCGGCGTGGTGCATGTGCTCTTCGGTTTGGTGATCGGCGTTGTCAACGCCCGTCGCATGCGCCACAAGAAGCACCTGTGGGAAAAGGGCGGAATCCTTACGTTCCTGTTGGCGATCCTCGTAGCCGTTGGGCTGGGAATGGCCGGTCTGGGAGACGCTACGGTCTGGGTGCAGGCAGGCTTCGCTGTAGTTGCCGCCGCTGGATTCGTTTACGCAGTACGCGGCGGTGGAGTCATGGGCGTCGTGGAGACGATCGAGTCCGTCGCCCACATGGCGAGCTACATCCGAATCATGGCCGTTGGCTTGGCGGGCGCGATCTTCGCCGATGCCGTCAATGAAATCATGGCCAAGATGGGCAACCCCATCGCTGGCGTGGCACTTGGTGTCCTGCTTCATGGGTTGAACTTCGCAATCGTCGCGTTCAGCCCCTCGATCCATGCCATACGTCTCAACTTCCTCGAGTTCTTTGGGAAGTTCTATGAGACTGGCTCTCAGCAGTACAGTCCGTTCACGAAAACCGGAGGTGGAAAGAGCGCATGATCAAGAATCGGCTCGCAAGGTGGGTGTTTGGCAGTACGTTCGTACTGACCATGCTGGTCCCCGCAATGGCGTTCGCAGAGGAAGCGGTAGCTGAGCTCTCTGCAGGTGCAGACGACTGGCATACCTATGCCGCGAAGGCCATGGCCGCAGGTCTGGCGATGGGTCTCTCCGCACTTGGAGCAGGCTACGCGCAGGCTAAGATCGGTTCCGCAGGCGCAGGCACACTTGCTGAACGCCCCGAGGTCGCCATCTGGATCATCACGCTCCAGGCGCTTCCGGAGATCATTGTTCTGCTCGGCTTCGTGTCCGCGATCATGATCGCCGGCTAGTACTCGTACTCAGGCCGTATTGCGATAGTCGCGGAAGGAAACCGTACACATGGCGCTAGAAGATATCTTCAAAGCTCTCGAAGAGCAGGCAGACAAAGAGTGCGTGAACATAGTCACCGACGCACGAGATCAGGCTGAGTCCATTCTGGCCCAGGCTCGTGACGAGGCTGAGGACATCAAGTCGACCCGACTGGGTAGCACCGAGCGCACCGTGCGCGCCAAGTCGACGCAGCGGATCAACTCTGTGCGGCTGGAGTCCAAGAAGCGCGTCGCCGCGGTGAAGGAGCAGTCTGTCGGTAAGGTGTTCGATGAAGCGATGAAGTCGCTTGAGGCGCTGCGTCACACGGATACGTATCCGGCACTCATGAAGGATCTTCTTCAGGAGGCGGTTGCCGGGGTGGACGGGGAGTACAAGATCCTCGTCGACCAAGCCGACGTCGACGTTGCGAAGAAGGCGGCGGCCGATCTTGGGATAGTGGCTCCTTTGGAAGCCGGCGTCTCAACGATCGGTGGTGTCGTCGTTTCATATGCCGGCGGCAGGATCGCTCGCAGGAACACGCTTGAGGACAGGCTGGACAAGGTTCGCGGATTCATCCAGGCGGACGTCGCGGAGCTCATGTTCTCATGAGTACACAGGCCGCAAAGCGCAGACCTGCACAGGGAGGTAAGGACTACGGATACTCGAACGCTCGCGTTCGCGGTATGCGTTCGCATCTGCTCGGCACCAGTTTCCTGGACGGGTTGATAGCGTCGCCTGACATCTCCCGATTGATACAAGATCTCTTGGAGACGGGTTATGGTCCAGATCTCGAGGAGCAGATCATTCACGGACGCACTGCTGCGACTGTGGATGAGGCGCTCAAGGTGAACATGGTACGTACGTACCAGAAGGTTCTTGGCTTCCTCAACGAGGAGGCTGCGTACCTTGTCACCACACTGCTGGGTCGCTGGGACGTCTTCAACCTGAAGACGATCCTGCGCGGCAAGCAGATGCAGCTCTCCGCCGAGGAGATCAACGAGGGACTCATGGCCGCCGGTCAACTGTCCTTCGTGGACCTCGAGGCCTTGGCTATGCAGAAGGATGCTAAGGCAGTTGTGGACACTGCTGCGACGTGGGGCCTGCCCTATGCGAGCGCCCTTCGTAGTGGCTATGCGGCATTTCTCAAGAGCGGTGAGTTGGCAGAGCTGGAGTTGGCCCTGGACCGCTACTACGCTGACTGGGCGCTTGCCCGGCTCTCGAAGCGTGGGAGCAATGCAGCCATAGCTCGCAGGATTCTGGGTATTCAGATCGACACTGCGAACCTGATCACGGTATTCCGTTTCCAGAAAGCCGACATCAGTGAAGTGGACGCTGGACAGTTCTTCCTCAACGGAGGACCGGGAATCAAACGCGATTTCTATCTTTCGCTCGCGGCCATGTCAGACATCGATGAGGCCCTCGATCGTCTTCGAGGAACGCCGTACGGCAAAGCCTTGGACGATGTGGCCCTCAAATATCTAGAGGAGAACTCGATCGCCGTGTTCGAGCGGGCTCTTGAGGACTACCTCATGCGCAAGGCGCTTGGACTGGGCACGGGAGACCCGCTGGGCGTGGGTGTAGTGGTTGGGTACCTGTGGGCCAAGCAGAACGAGATCACGAATCTGCGGATCATTGTGAAAGGCAAGTCGGTCGGTATGCCCGAGGCGCGAGTGAGAGGAGAGCTGATCCTTGTATAAGCTCGTGGTTCTCACGGACGCGGACACCGCTGACGGTTTTCGTTTGGCTGGAGTCGATGTTGAGGTCGCCGATTCCAACGAGCAGGCGCGCAAAGCGCTCAACTCGTTGATCGACGATGACACGAGCGGCATCATCGCGGTGAACGAGAAGATGATGGCGGCGATCGACGAACGTACCCAGAAGAAGATCGACTCGATATATCGACCCATCGTCATCTCTCTCCCGATCAAGGAGAAGCTGGAAATGGGCGAGGACCACCGTGCGTATCTTGCACGTCTGATCAGAAGAGCAATCGGATTCGACATCACACTGAGGCGAGGCTGATGATTCTCGGAAGCATCACAAAGATCACTGGTCCTGTCGCCGTTGCGGGCGGTATGACCGGTGCCAAAATGTACGACATCGTTCGGGTCGGCAACGAGGGGCTGATGGGAGAGATCATCAGGCTCGAGGCCGATCGAGTGACGATCCAGGTCTATGAGGACACTTCGGGTCTTAAGGTGGGCGACCCGGTCGAGTCAACAGAGGGACCACTGACCGTCGAGCTCGGACCGGGACTGCTGTCGTCGATCTACGACGGTGTGCAGCGTCCGTTGCCCGAAGTCGCCGCTCAGGGTGGAGACTACATCCAGAGAGGTACTGTCGCCTCGGCGCTGAATCGAACGAAGCTGTGGCGATTCACACCCACGGTTGCGGTCGGCGATGAACTCGTCGGCGGCGATGTCGTGGGCACCTTGCCTGAGGGAATGACCATCCTGCACAAGGTCATGGTTCCGCCGCGTATGGGCGGAAAGGTGGCCAAGGTGGTCACCGAGGGCGACTACACGGTCGACGACGTGATCATCACGTTCGAAGATGGCACTGAGGTCAAGATGAGCCAGAAGTGGCCCGTTCGCGAGGGTCGCCCCTACGTGAGGAAGCTCGACCCCACGCACCCATTCACTACCGGCATGCGCATCTTGGACACCTTCTTCCCGATCGCTCTGGGTGGCAACGCGATCATCCCGGGCGGATTCGGAACTGGCAAGACGGTGACCCAGCAGTCGCTCGCCAAGTGGGCCGACGTCGACATCATCGTTTACGTCGGTTGCGGTGAGCGCGGCAACGAGATGACTGAAGTGCTCACGGAGTTCCCCGAGCTTGAGGATCCTCGCACGGGTAACCCGCTCATGGACAGAACCGTGCTCGTCGCCAACACGTCGAACATGCCGGTTGCGGCACGTGAGGCATCCATATATGTGGGGGCTACGCTTGCTGAGTTCTACCGGGACATGGGATACAACGTTGCGATGATGTCCGACTCGACGTCCCGTTGGGGCGAGGCATTGCGCGAGATATCCGGTCGTCTCGAGGAGATGCCCGGTGAGGAAGGCTATCCTGCCTATCTTGCAACTCGACTCGCCGCGTTCTACGAGCGCTCGGGTCGTGTGCGGGCTCTTGGCAGTGGCGAAGAACGAGTCGGGTCGGTCACCATGGTCGGAGCGGTCTCGCCGGCTGGTGGAGACATGTCCGAGCCGATGACACAGAACTCGCTGCGCGTGACGGGGGCCTTCTGGGCACTGGACACGTCGCTGGCCCACAGGCGTCACTTCCCGGCGATCTCGTGGACCAAGTCGTACACGCTGTTCTTGGGCCAGGTTCGTCACTGGTATGAGGAGAACGTGGCACCCGACTGGCAGTCACTGCGCGATCGTGCGATGTTCATTCTGCAGAAGGAGACTGAGCTGCAGGAGATCGTGCAGCTCGTCGGCCCTGATGCTCTACCCGAGTCAGAGAAGATAATCCTTGAAGTCTCGCGAATGCTGCGCGAGGACTTCTTGCAGCAGTACGCGTTCGACGAGATCGACGCCTACTGCCCGCCAAAGAAGCAGTACTGGATGCTCAAGACGATCCTTGCCTTCAGTGACTCGGCCAACGATGCCCTCAACAGGGGTGTGTCCCTGCGCCAGATCCTCGATCTGCCGCTCAAGGACACGATAGCGACAATGAAGACGACGCCACACGAGGAAGCGCTCGAGATGCTTCCTGGGTTCAATACGTCCTTGACCGAGGACATCGCAGGAATCGAGGTGTATTAGGTGACGCAGGAGACGACAACAACTCCAGCCGAGACGAAGAAGCGTTCGCTCGTCTCGACCGACTACCGCACGATCTCATACGTCACGGGACCGCTGGTCTTCGTTGAGAACGTTCACGGCGTGGCGTACAACGAGATGGTCGCCATCCGCATGCCGGATGGGCAGCGTCGTTCAGGCCAGGTTCTGGAGATAACCGGAGACATATCTGTCATCCAGGTCTTCGAGGGTACTCAGGGTATCGACGTGGACAGGACGGAGATCCGCTTCCTCGAAGAGGTGGCACGGATCGATGTCTCTCCCGAACTCCTTGGTAGGACGCTCAACGGCGTGGGCCAGCCGATCGACGGTGGTGCTCCGATAGTCCCGGAAGAGCGCCTCGACATCACAGGCAACCCGATCAACCCGTACTCGCGCGCACTGCCAGCGGACTTCATTGAGACGGGCATCTCAGCCATTGATGGACTCAATACGCTGGTGCGTGGCCAGAAGCTCCCGATCTTCTCGGGTTCCGGTCTCCCCGCCAACGAACTTGCCGCACAGATCATCCGCCATGCGCGGGTGAAGAGCGGTGAGGAGTTCGCAATCGTATTCGGTGCCATGGGTATCACCAACCGTGAGGCTGCGTACTTCCACCAGCAGTTCGAGAGCACGGGTGCTTTGGAGCGAGTCGTCTTCTTCCAGAACCTCGCTGACGACCCCACGGTCGAGCGTCTGCTCACTCCCAAGTGCGCACTGACCGTGGCTGAGTACCTAGCGTTCGAGAAGGACCTGCAGGTCCTCGTGGTCCTGTCGGACATGACCAACTACTGCGAAGCGCTTCGAGAGGTTTCGACAGCGCGCGAAGAGGTTCCGGGTCGCCGCGGCTATCCCGGCTACATGTACACGGACCTTTCGACCATCTATGAGCGCGCGGGTCGCATCAAGGGCCGCAAGGGCTCGGTAACCCAGTTGCCGATCCTCTCCATGCCCGACGATGACATCACGCACCCGATCCCCGACCTCACCGGTTACATCACCGAGGGTCAGATCGTGCTCTCGCGCCACATGCACCGGCGTGGCGTCTATCCGCCGATCGACGTGCTTCCATGTCTGTCGAGGCTCATGAACCTGGGCATCGGCGAGGGTAAGACGCGCGAGGACCATCGTGCGGTCGCCAACCAGCTCTACGCCGCCTATGCTGAGGGTCGCGGCTTGCGCAAGCTTGTCGCCATCGTTGGTGAAGAGGCGCTGTCGGAGACCGATCGTCGCTACCTGCACTTTGCAGACAGCTTCGAGGACCGGATCGTCGGTCAGGGCGAAGATGGTCGTTCGATCGAGGAGACGCTCTCGATCGCCTGGGAACTCATGTCCGAGCTGCCCGTAGGCGAACTCAAGCGTGTTCGTGACTTCATCGACAAGTATCACCCCAGCGCGGGTGAGTCCGCAGCGGCTGATGCCGGCGACGGGCTCTAGGGAGGCATAGATGGAGGAGGTACGACCAACAAGGGCGGAGCTTCTCGAGCGTCGTGAGCAGATCGGGCTCGCGCAGCAGGGTATGGACCTGCTCAAGCAGAAGCGAGATGCTCTGTTGATCGAGTTCATGGGCGTCATGGACGAGACTCTCAGACTCTCAGAGTCGCTGCAGAAGTCCGTCTCTGAGGCGCAGTACTCGCTCGCCGTCTCCAAGGCTGTGGACGGTACCGTTGCCCTCAGGTCCGCTGGCATGGCGACCAAGGGCGAGATCGTCGTGGACATGACCGGTACCAAGATCATGGGTGTGTCGGTCCCGGTGGTCACCAAAGGCGAAAGCCCGATCAGATCGTCGTTCACCCGCGGCTATGCGGTCACGGGTGTGTCATCGCGAG
>JAQIBK010000117.1 GCA_027859125.1 Actinomycetota bacterium
TGGTGTGGCAGGGACGCCCCGATATGGTGAGCAAGGGAGCACAGAAGAACTTCGCAGAGTTCGCCAAGATCACGGGAACTGAGTGGGAGAAGTCCGAGACTGGGGTCAATGAGGACTACTACAAACGATTGGTGGCAAAGGCGATTGTCTTCCGTGAGACAGAGAGGATCGTCTCCTCGCAAGAGTGGTACGAGGGCGGATACAGGGCCAACATCGTGGCATACGCAATCGCCAAGCTAGGAAGTGATGTTGAGTCTTTGGGCAAACATCTGGATTGGGACCTGATTTGGCGAAGGCAAGGGATGGGGGAGGCGCTCGGCGCGGCCATCGCAGTGTCCGCCAGTGCGGTCAATGACGTGTTGCTCGCGCCGCCAGCCGGAATGAGAAACATCTCGGAGTGGGCGAAACAGCAGGCCTGCTGGAATCGCGTTCAGGGTCTCGAGATTGACTGGCCACTAGGGTGGCTACAGGAGCTGCTTTCGAGTAAGGAGCAACAAGCTCGTGCTAAGGCCGCAAGAAGCGATCAGAGGCAACTGAACGGGATTGCCGCTCAGACAGCAGTGGTCGAAGCAGGGGCGGATTTCTGGCGCCGGGTCAACAAGTGGGGTCGTCAGAAGGATCTCTTGTCGGAAAAGGAGCAGAGTATTCTGAAGACATGCGCAGCGATTCCCAAGAAGGTGCCGACGGAGAAACAGTCCGTTGCTGCTCTTGAGGCCCTCGCTAGGTTGCACACAGAAGGGTGTCAGCTTGGCCCGGACATCATTCCAACCTGAGGGACAGCCTGAAGGGGCCGTCGCATCCCTGCGATATACTCCCTACCAGCCCGTCATCGTCCTTGACCCACCTCGGAGGCCCTTATGCTCGACGCAAAGTTCGTCCGCGATAATCTCGATGTCGTTCGCCAGGCTATGGCGGACCGCAATGCGTCGTGGGACATCGAGTCGTTCGTTCGTCTCGACACAGAGCGGCGTGAGCTGATCCAAAAGGTCGACGTGCTCAAGGCCCAGCGCAACGAGTCGTCCAAGGCCATTGGCGGCCTCATGAAAGACGGCAAGCGCGACGAGGCCGAGGCTCTCAAGGAATCCGTGCGCGAGATCAACGAGCAGATCACCGCGGACGACGCGGTTCTGGTGCAGGTCGACGCAGAGGTCCGCATGCTGCTGCTCACCGTTCCCAACATCCCCGCAGAGGGCGTGCCTGTGGGCGCAAGCGAGGACGACAATGTGGAGGTCCGCCGCTGGGGCACTCCTCGGCAGTTCGACTTTGAGGCTGTGCCTCATTGGGACTTGGGACCTGCGCAGGGACTCATCGACTTCGAGGCGGGCGTGAAGCTCGCCAAGTCGCGCTTTGTGGTGCTGAGCCGTGACGGCGCTCGCCTGAATCGCGCACTCATCAACTTCATGCTCGACACCCACGGCTCACGCGGCTTCACCGAGTTCGCCGTGCCGGCGATGGCCAACACCGAGACGCTCACCGGAACCGGCCAGCTGCCCAAGTTCGAGGACGACCTTTTCAAGACCACCGACGAGCTCTACCTGATCCCAACAGCAGAGGTCCAGCTCACCAACCTGCACCGCGACGAGGTGCTCGAGGCCGACAGTCTTCCTCGGCACTACTGCGCGTACACGCCGTGCTTTCGCGAGGAGGCAGGCAGCGCCGGACGCGACACACGCGGCATGATCCGCGTGCACCAGTTCGACAAGGTGGAGATGGTCAAGTTCGCCACGCCCGAGACGTCGTTCGACGAGCTCGAGTCCATGACGGCGGACGCGGAGAACATCCTGCAGCTCCTGGGCCTGCCGTATCGCACGATCGTGCTGTGCACCGGCGACATGGGATTCGGTGCGACCAAGACCTACGACATAGAGGTCTGGCTGCCCAGCTACAACAACTACAAGGAGATCTCCAGCTGCAGCAACTGCGTGGACTTCCAGGCGCGGCGCGCGAATATCAAGTACCGCAGCCCGGGCGAGTTCAAGGGCTCGCGACTGGTGCACACGCTCAACGGTTCGGGACTGGCCGTGGGACGCTGTCTCGTGGCTGTTCTGGAGAACTACCAGCAGGCCGACGGAAGCATCGTGATCCCCGAGGTGCTGCGTCCGTACATGGGCGGCCAGGAGC
>JAQIBK010000132.1 GCA_027859125.1 Actinomycetota bacterium
AGAGCGATTCTCTCGGGAACAGAACGCGCTGCTCCATGAAGACACCTGCGGGCAAGGAGTCGACCTCTGCGCTGATGGAACCGTCCTCGTTGATCTGGTCGAAACCGGTCAGCGGGCCGTGCGTCCAGACCTGGACGTCGCCCTTGGTCACGTTCGGAAGAGTGACCTTGAGAGAAACGTTGCTTGAGGCGACATCCCAGCCATCGCCGATGAACTTCCAGTACAGCTCGGAGGTGTCGTCCCACTTCTTGGCAGCTCCGATCACACGGTAGCGAAGCGAGAAAGTCGCGCTATCGTCGCTGGTGCGGTGGTAGACACGCACCTCCACGCCCGAACCATAGTTGTTGACGTAGAACATGCCCGGCGGACGGGAGTCCACCGACCCGGGGTCCGTGGTCTGGGTGTATGGACCGGTAGGCCCGTCAACACCCAGGATCTCTATCGCACTCGCCGCACTGGCGTCGAGGTCCCAGAACACAAAGGTGTAGGCGCCCTCGAACCCAAAGGTTCGCGCCTCGGTCACAGCCATTGAGCCGTCGGCCGCGACCGCGGCGTCGATCCTCACCTCACTGACCCAGTAGGACTTCGCGACGGCTGTGGCCGGGGCGGCCATCAGAATCGCGATCACGAGCAGGACAAGAGCTCTTCTCTTCATCGTTTCTCCCTCAGCTTGCCAAAGAACTCCTTGAGCATCGTCGAGCTGGCCTCGGCGAGTACTCCACTCGTCACGTCGAAACGGTGGTTGAGACGATCGTCGTCGGAGAGATCGTAGAGCGTGCCCAGCGCGCCCGCCTTGGGATCGATAGCCGCGTACACGCACCGGGAGATCCGCGCCTGATGCATGAGGCCTGCGCACATGGGACAGGGCTCGAGCGTGACATAGACCACGCAGTCCGACAGGCGCCAGCGTTCGAGTTTGCGCGACGCCTCGCGAATCGCTAGGAACTCGGCATGACCGGCAGGGTCGTGGTCGATCTCGCGGCGATTGTGCGCTCGGGCCACCACTGCCCCCTCGCAGACAACGACCGCGCCGATGGGAGCTTCGCCTATCTCAGCCGCCAGGCGCGCTTCATCGAGCGCCATAGCCATGTATGTCTCGTCGGCCTCCACGCGCGTGGATCCCCCCGCAAGTTCGTGTTTGCTTCGTTCCCTGAGTTTAGCATCGCTCTAGCATCACTAGCGCGCGAGCTAGCATCACTCGCGCATCACTCGCGCGCAAGCTGGCGCTGCCCGCACGAGAGGGTCCAACGCCCTCACGCGAGGGTTGCCTCTTGCCGGGTGCGTGTTAGACTATCCTGCGCGCGGCACGAAGCTGGAGGGGTGGCAGAGTCTGGCTTATTGCGATGGTCTTGAAATCCATTGTGGGGCAACCCACCGGGGGTTCGAATCCCTCCCCCTCCGCCATTGAGAAATAGGTGCGGGAGACGCACACTGTATATAGGCACGGTCCGGGAATGATATACGGGCAAATACGGAGAGCTGGCCGAGTTGGCTGAAGGCGCTCGCCTGCTAAGCGAGTAAGGGGGTATAAGCCTCCTTCGAGGGTTCGAATCCCTCGCTCTCCGCCATTTGACATCTCGCCTGCCTGATGGCAGGCTTACCAAGCCCTTTTGGGCATCGTGCGCCGTTAGCTCAGCTGGATAGAGTATCTGACTACGAATCAGAAGGTCGCAGGTTCGAATCCTGCACGGCGCACCATTTGGAACTCAAGACCCCGCAGCCACCCGCGCGGGGTCTATTTTGGCCCATTCTGTGGCGCCAAAGGGAATTCTTGTGAGCTACGGGAACCATCTGGGGGAAAGCCGCGTCTGAGAGTTGAAGCAAGACGACGCATTATTCCTCTGGAAAGGGGCCACTGATGGGTACTGACATTCGCCGCACGCGAGGCGCGACTCTGATTCTGGCGACGGTGCTGTTGCTGACAACCGCGCTTGCAGCCACAGGGTGCACGACCAAGATCGTCAGCGAGGGCGGCACTGTATTGAACACTGTCACCTCCTCAGGTACCGGGGAAGTGAGCGCCTCTCCTGACGAGGCGATCATGAACTTCGGTGTGACCGCCGAGGGCGAGGACGCCGCCGAGACCCTGGACGCCGCTTCGGCCACAGCCGATACGATCATCGCCGCGCTCAAAGACCTCGACATCGACAAGGACGACCTCCAGACCCAGAACGTGAACGTGTGGCCACGCTACGACTATCGCAACGATAACGAGGCTCCCCGGATCACTGGCTACGAGGCGTCGATCATGGTGCGCGCAACCCTGCGAGATCTAGGTCAGGTCGGTGAAGTGATCACCGCTGCGACAGCCGCCGGGGCCAACCAGATCAGCGGACCGTCGTTCACCCTGTCCCAAGACGCGGAGGCTCGCGACGAGGCCATCGTGGAGGCCGTGGACGACGCGCGCAGGCGCGCCGAGACCATGGCCCAGGCCACCGGCAAGAGTGTCGGCGACGTTATAAGCATCTCGGAGACCGGCGTCGACGTACCGATCATGTATCGGAGCGAGATGGACTATGCGGCAGCAGGCGACAGCATGTCCGTTCCGATCGAGCCGGGCACGCTGGACATCGCCGCACGCGTGACCGTCGTGTTCGAGCTCAAGTAGCGGCGAGCGCGAACCCAAGTATCTGCTCGTTCAAGCGTCGGCGACCGCACAACGAGCCTCGGGGAATCCCGGGGCTCGTCTTGTGCGACCGAACAAACGTACCCGGGTGGAATCCCAGGGCTTGTCAAGACTCGTCGGGAGTCAGTGTGCGATCGATCCACTTCTGGGTGCAACTGTTCCACTTCTGGGTGCAACCGTTCCACTTCTTGGTGCAACTGTTCCACTACTGGGTGCAACTGATCCGCATGGCGGTACAACTGTTCCGGAGTTGGGAACAGTTGCACCCCTACTCCCGAGCAACTCCAAGTACCTCCTGGTATCCGCCCGGCCGCATGTCACACACGCCATCCGGCGAGTTCACGTATCATTCTGGTAGGGAGTCAAACAATTCTCTTGGGGAATCATCTGATTTCCACCACGTACGTCCGACAAGGGGCGGAGCATGCATACGATCATCGGTGTCATGGGAGGAAGCGAAGCTGATCAGCCCACGCTCGTTGCGGCCGAAAAGCTGGGTGCTCTCATCGCACGCGAGGGTTGGGTTCTTCTGAGCGGAGGACGCTCTGCGGGCGTCATGGAAGCCTCTGCGCGCGGTGCACAGAACGCGGGCGGCCTCACGCTGGGGATACTGCCGGACACCGACGCCAGCCGCGCCTCGGCCCACATCGACATCCCCGTGCTCACCGGCATGGGCGACGCACGCAATGCCATCAACGCGCTGACAGGTCACGTCATGATCGCGCTCCGAGGTGGCAGCGGAACCATATCGGAAGTCGCCCTGGCCCTCAGCGCGGAGCGCCCCGTGATCATGCTCGACTGCTCGGTGCGATCAACCTTTCCTGACCACTACGCACGCAGGCTGATCCGCGATGTCACGACACCCCAGGAAGCTATCGAGCAGACAAGGACATTACTCAAGTGAACCGCTCCGGCGTGAACCTCTCCGGCAAAGTCATCGTCATCACCGGGTCCACACGCGGCATCGGTCTGGCGATCGCCGGTGCGTGTGCCAAGGAGGGCGCGAGCATCGTGGTCAGCTCGCGCAGCGCGGATGCCGTTCGTGACACGGTGGCGGAGTTCGAGACCAGGGGCTTCTCGGTCTCTGGTATTGCTGCCGACGTATCCAACTACAAGGACATCGTTGCTCTCTACGATCACGCGATCGAGCGTTGGGGACGCATCGACGTCTGGGTCAACAACGCTGGCATCTCGGAAGGCTACCGTCCGCTGGACGAACTCTCGCCCGACGAGATCAACAGCATCGTTTCGATCAACCTCACCGGCCACATGCTCTGCGCACGTCAGATCCTGCCGTACTTCATGGAGAACGGCGGCATCCTGATCAATATGACCGGGCGCGGCTACCGCGGCGAGGCGACTCCCTACACGGCCGCGTACGCGTCGACCAAGGCCGCGATCGCGAGTCTCACCAAGAGCCTCGCGCAGGAGATGACCGCATACCCGGTTTCGGTGCACGCGATCGTGCCCGGAATGGTCGCGACCGACTTCTACGTGGACATCAAGACGAGTCCCCGACTCGCCTCAACCGCCGACAACTGGCGTTACGCGCTGGACGCTTTTGGCGTTCCGCTGGACGAGGTGGGTGCGCTGGGAGCTCGTATTGCCGCCGAGACACCCGGTGAGAAGACCGGCAGCATCTACTCCATGCTGGGCGGCATGCGCCTGGCACGCGGTATCGCCAAGATCACCTGGTACAAGCTGACCGGCAAACTTGGTCGAGAGGGGGCCTCGTGAGCAACAGTTACCACTACCGCAAACGATCGAGAAAACACCGCCAATCAATCGGCCCACTTGGGGGACCCGACCGCCGGGGACGCAGGCCCGCGGCCGGATCCGAAGCCATCGGTGGGCTCATGGAGGGCCGGCGGGGTCCAAGAATCCCGGCTGGCGCGTATGTTGCGGCGCTACTGATCCTCGCGGTCACCGTGGCCGGCCTGATGTACGCATACTCCCGACCGGTGCCAGTGGAAGTGGTCGCGGGGCCCAATGGCTGCACGATCGAGATCCTGGGGGTCACGGAGGGCGACGACAGCCTCACGTTCGACGATCTCGCCCCGGGTCTCTACACCGCAGAGGTCAAGCATCGCGGGTTCGAGACTCTCACGCAGGCCTTCACGGTCAAGCGGTTCCAGGACAACACCTTCGCGTTCGAACTCGAGCCCCAGGATCAACATCTGAGCATCACCGCTCCCGCCGAGGCAACGTGCGTTGTGCGCTCAAAAGGTGTGGAGCTGGCCCAGGGCACAGGATCGGTCGCAGCCACGCTGCCTGCGGGACTCGTGGAGTTCGAGGTGGTTCAGGCCGGCTTCAACACCTACACCCGCGAGATCATGCTCGACCGCGACACAGTAGTGGAGATCAAGCTCGATCCTGAGGGACAGCTCGTCCACATCCTGCACATCATGGAGGCAGCTGGCGCGCCCAAGGGCGCCGAATTCACTCCCGACGGATCGCAGATATGGACCACTATCCTGAACGGCCCGCCCGCCGTACTGGTGTATGACGTGGTCACCGGCGAACTCGTCAAAGAGATCGAGATGGGATCGGACGGGGCTGTCGAGGTCACCTTCTCACAGGACGGCTCGATCGCCTACGTGACTCAGATGGAGACCGCGTCGGTGTATGAGATCGACACGGAGACGTACGATATCGTGCGAAACATGAGCACGAACAGCGCCTGGAGCAAGGTCGTTATCCTCTCTCCAGCCGGAGACATGCTGTACGTCTCCAACTGGTCCGGCGACGACATCTCGGAGATCGAGCTCGCCACAGGCGAAGTGACCCGACGTTTCCGCACCGGCAACACGCCGCGCGGAATCTACGTCACGCCCGACGGCCTGAGCCTGTACGTGGCCACTTTCGATGGCGGCGAGCTGCAGCGCGTGGATCTGGAGACCGGCACCGTGGAGACGCTCTACGACAGCGACGGCGCACTGCGTCATATCGTCGGCGATCCGGAAGCGGGGCTGCTCTACATCTCCGACATGCGCAAGGACATCGTGCTCGTCCACGACATGGCCACAGGCGTCACATCCGAGTTCGTGGCCACCGACGAGAAGCCGAACACCATCTGCCTCTCTCCAGACGGACGCATCCTGTACGTTTCCTGCCGAGGAGAGAACAACGCAGATTCCTACTATCTGCCCGGTCCGGAGTGGGGCACGATCCTGCTGTTCGAAACCGACGACGGAACACCGCTGTACGCGATCGTAGGAGGTAAACCGTGCACCGCGCTG
>JAQIBK010000251.1 GCA_027859125.1 Actinomycetota bacterium
GAGTGAAGAGAGGCGGCACAACCCGCCGCTCAAACCTCAACACGTTAGGCGTACACGGGGAGCGAGGGGATTCGTGTCATCTCACAGAATGCTCGCGGGTTCTCCGAATTGGGGCGCCTTCATCCTCGCGCCGTTCTGGGCAGTGGCCCATCGATTGTGGTTGTGGCTCGTGCTGCTGTCTTTGTCGTTTCTGCTACCCATAGCAGTCGCCCTTGCGATGCACGCTGGGGGCATCCTTACTGAAGCCGATGCCCTATCACCCGTACTCGCTAGTCTCGTACTTCTCTCGTGTTGGACGGTGGCCATGATCTTCGCTCTACGCGCCGATACGCTAGCTCGAGGTGTCGCCGGGCCGGATCACGATGAGGATGTCTACCGCAGGCGACAACGTGTTTGGACGATCGCGGGTGTCTCACTCGCGGCATTGTGGGTGTGCTGGCGCTTCATACGGGTTCTCCTCATTTATGCGTATCAGATGCGCCATGGATGGAAATACCTACGGTCTCCGGTTTCTGACATGCTGGCGGTCGCACTTCCGTTACTCATCGTCCGTGCTGGGTGGTACCTGCTCTCTCACGTACCCCGATCTCGGTTGGCTCGACGCGTTTCGTCGTGACGCCCTAACCAAGGTTTCGAGCGGACGGCGCAAGGTATAGCATGGAAGAAAGCGGCAAACCCGCCGCTCAAACCTAAACACGTTAGGCCGATAGGGGCGCAACTGGAATGGCGATCTCCAAGAGCGGTTCGACACTGGTGGTCGCGATCATGCTGTCGATCGCATTGCTGCTTCTGCCCGGCTGCGCTCAGCCAGCCCCCGAGAATGGGGCCATCTCGGAGAGCACCGTGCCTGAACTTCTCGGTCCGTATCCGATGAACGTGACAGTCTGGATTGGGCACATCGGTCTCACGCTGGAGTCCGTACGCGTCGCGCCCTCTGGCGGCGCATCTAACGTCGTGCCGTACGACTATGCGGCTGTAGAACCCACGAGTCCCGCTGGGAGCAGATTCGTCGACGTGACGGTTAGGGTGGAAGGCTTGGATCGCGAATACTCTGAAGGCTTCCTCGATCCGCTCAGCAACCCCGTGGTAGTCGCAGAGGGAATCACAATTCCCCTTGCTGTTGGAGTCGACACCCTCGGCGCCGACTCCTCATCCTTCACAACAAGGATGGCGTTCGCCGTTCCTGACGGAGCTGAGAGTGCAATCTTGCACTTGCCTCTGCGGTTCGAGACATCGGAAGTCGCCACGTTCCGTCTATGGTGATGCGACTCGGCTCTGCTACGGCCTAACAAAGGTTTCGAGCGGACGGCGCAAGGTATAGCATGGAAAAAGGCGGCAAACCCGCCGCTCAAACCTAAACACGTTAGGCGTACACGGGGAGCGAGGGAGGGTTCGTGCCATCTGAGGGAATGCTCGCAGGTTCTCCGAATTGGGGCGCTTTCTTTCTTGCGCCGCTGTGGGCGGCGTCCCATCGGTTGTGGATGTGGCTGGTGCTACTCCTTCTGTCGATCATGCTTCCCGCCATGCTAATTAGTGTGCTGTCTACTTGGGGTCCGCTAGCGGAAGCCGATCTCACTTCTCCCGGTACTACTGCGTTCATGCTGACTTCGTATTGGCTGGTTGCCATGATCTTCGCTCTGCGAGCCAACGTGCTAGTTCGACCAGTTGCTGGGTCGGACCATGATGAAGATGTCGATCGCAGACGACAACGAGTTTGGGCGATTGCCGGTATCTTGCTGTTCGCGTCTTGGATGTGCTTGCGTGTTGGGTGGTCTCTGGCTGTCTATGCGTACCGGCTGCATAATGGCTGGAAATACCTGCGGTCTCCAGTTCCCGACATGCTGGCAGTCACGTTGCCATTGCTCATCGTTCTTGCCGGGTGGTACCTACTCTCTCACGTGCCCCGATCTCGGTTGGCTCGACGCGTTTCGTCGTGACGCCCTAACCAAGGTTTCGAGCGGACGGGGCAAGCGCTAGAGTGAAGAGAGGCGGCACAACCCGCCGCTCAAACCTAAACACGTTCGACAGAACACCACACCCTGCACTCGGCCCGGGCCAGCCTCTACCGTGGAATCGACTCGGCAATACGCCGTGCATCCTCGACGGTCCCCGAGAACCACAGGTGAAAGACCACGGAGTCCTCTGCCCACATCAGGTCTGCTCGCCCGTCTGAGGTCTGTGAGACTACAGCCGGGAATCCGCGGACGATGTCGTTCGTCGACTCAGAACCCGGACCGCTGCCAGCCCACTCCATAAGCTCGATCGTCCCGTCGGAGTACATGGCGGTGAAGTACCCGTCCTGTGGGCTGGCGGGATCCACGTCTCTGTAGCTTGTGAGCAGGTACTGAAGGCTCGATCCCAAGGTCTCAACAGGAAGCCTCGGTTCGAACGGGACGCCACCGCCGGCTTCCTCGAGACTCCCGTGTTTCCACTGAGTCAGGATCGCTAGACGGCGAGACTCGTCAGGCGTGCGTCCGTTCGGTGAGGACCAAGGCACTTCTTCAGGGGGTGCCGCCGTGAGTGGAGGCGGGAGGGTCAACTCGGACTCCTGCTGACTTACCGCGATCGGCGCCTCGGCGGTGCTTGCCTCGGCGCTGTCGGATGACTGGACTGTGGCGCATCCGCTCATCAACACGATGGTCGCAGCGAGAAGAAGTGAACTCAGTGCCCTCATGCAGCATCTCCCGCCGGCAGTGTTGTTGGACGCGCGATCTTCGCGGTCACCATTTCATTCCCTGGTTCAGCTGACATTCACTACAGACTAGCGGTACAGCCCTCGGTGTCGTGTCGAACCCAGGTTTCGAGCGGATGGCGCAAGGTATAGCATGGAAGAAAGCGGCAAACCCGCCGCTCAAACCTAAACACGTTAGGCACATTGGCGGCCACTCATGGTGAAAGGTGATGTTGTGACCGGAGCCGATGAAACGCAGTCCACGGATCGAACTTGGCGCAGCATGTACATCATCGGCGCGATTGCCGCCATTCTCGCGTTGTCGGGCACGATAGCCGACATCGTCATCACCTCGATTCCCGGTTGGGAGGCTTCGACGGTGCCGACATCCATCGTGGGGTGGTTTGCGCAGTTTGAGGCGAATCCCCTGCTCGGCCTGCGGAATCTCGATCTTCTGAACGTTGTGCTTGCGGTGATCGCGGTGCCCATGTACGTCGCTTTGTTCGGTGTCCACCGCCGAGTGAGCCAAGGGCTTGCCGCTCTCGCGTTGGTCGTGGTCACCCTCGGAACGTCCGTCATGGTCGCTAGTAATGCTGCACTTCCGATGCTCGACCTCAGCCGTCAGTTCTCGCTCGCGACGACCGACTCGCAACGAATCGCTTTGCAGGGAGCCGCGCAGGCCATCCTTGCCACGGGGGCGCATGGCAGCATGGGGGCGCTTGCCGGATTCTTCTTGTCGAGCGTAGGCACCCTCTTGATGGCCGTTGCGATGCTGGTGGGAGGAGTCTTCCGTCGCCTTGCCTCATGGACTGGCATCGTCGGCATGTCGTTTCTGCTCGCTTACGTCGTAGGGACCGCGTTTTCGCTCGCCCCAACAGGCGTTCTCATGATTGTCGCGATGCCAGGCGGTCTGATGATGATTGCGTGGTACGTGATGGTCGCTAGGAAGCTATTCCGGCTTACGTCGACGGAGTAAGTGCCTAACCAAGGTTTCGAGCGGACGGGGCAAGCGCTAGAGTGAAGAGAGGCGGCACAACCCGCCGCTCAAACCTAAACACGTTCGCCCGGACGGGGGGAATCGTTATGGAATCAGAAGGATCCTCCAGCGACCCGGTACCGGGCGCAAACGAACTGCCAATCACGCGGGGACGCGTCCTTCTCTACAGACTCGCACTTGCCATTCTTCTTGTTGCAATCGGCTGGGGTCTTCTGTCACTCGCATTCAGGCAATCAGTCTCCCCACCTGACTTGGAGACGATGCTCACCTTCTGCTTTGGGTCCGTGTTTGTATTGGCAGGACGCAGCATCGCTGACGCCCAAGCCTCTCTCCTTGAACATGGTTGGGGCGAACAGTACGCCAATCGGATTCGCAGGCGGCAAGAATGGAGCAGTCTGATCATTGGCCCAGCCTTGTGGGCCTGGGGAATCCTCCACGTGATCGGGCTCTTCTAGGAAATCAGTCAACTCCCAAAGGTGTGGTCGTTGGCCGCACGGTCGAACCAAGGTTTCGAGCGGACGGGGCGAGCGCTAGAGTAAAGGGAGGCGGCACAACCCGCCGCTCAAACCTAAACACGTTAGGTAGGACGGCAGACCCTCCGGTCTGAAGGGGCCGGGGTCGATTGGGGGTGATGGCGCCATGGGACGGAAGCTGCGAGCCGCACTCCTGGGTGCCTCCATACTCCTCGTCCCCTTCATCCTCCTCACTATCCTCAGTAGCTTCGGACCCAAGAGCATAGGCCATTTCACTCTGGTGAACGGCAGCACTGACGAGATTGTCAGCGCCCGAGTTGAAGTGTGTGGGCAGGTCAGCGAGTACAGTGATTTGGCGCCTGGCGACAAGACAGAGGACACCTTCCGGGTGCGGGGCGATTCGGGGTACGACGTCTCGGTGACGTTCGCTTCCGGCAGGGAGCTCAATCGTGAGGTCGGCTACGTCTGCTCCGGCTTCGACTATGAGACCGTCATCACGGTGGACGACTCCAGCATCGAGATGACCGGGACTGTTGCGTCAGCGTACGACTGAGTCCATGGGTCCGTGAGGTCGGCCAGCCGGTTTCTACTGCGCTCGGGCTGCTACGCCAGGCCCGCCTACCTAACCAAGGTTTCGAGCGGACGGGGCGAGCGCTAGAGTAAA
>JAQIBK010000152.1 GCA_027859125.1 Actinomycetota bacterium
TCTCTCGAGCGACCTGTGCGGCTGATGGAATACGCATGGGGTGCATGACGTGCACCACATCAGTCGAATATCTGCGCAGTAACTCGGTAGATGCCTCCTGGATGGCGTCGTTCTGGGCCGCGAATCCAAATCCCTCAGGCTGCATTGTATGCAACAGCGAGACCACAGGCACCCCCTCATGGGAGTACTCCCGCCAGTTGACCCTAGGGGTCAGGGGCGCATAATCTGCAGGATTGTCCCCAGTCCCGTAGCTCAGCACCTGAACCGAGTGACCCATACGTTGCATCTGTTTGGCAAGGTTAAGCGTCACCCGCTCTGTGCCAGTGTAGAAGAACGGGAAGAACTGATGGACGCAGTAGGTAATTCGCATTGGTCACACGCCCCGGCTCAGCAACACATCGATGGCTTGTACGACGTCAACATCAGCGTTCAATTCACTGGCGGCCAGTGCGCCAGTTAGACTCCCGGTAGCGGCGGCAAACAGCTTGAAGAGGGCATCTGGAAGTTCCTCACGCCGATCTGCGAGTACGATTCCAGAGGTCGAAATGTAGCCGGCGAAGCTCGACGCCATCCCGAGGATACTCGGTGCAAGAGTGTTCTCCGGAGACTCCGAAGGTCTTAAAATCGGTGGCAGCTGCGACACAAATCTGCCGAGTTCCGCGTCGCCGCTTCGCTCTTCCTCTGCATCGTCGGATGTCAGGCAGTGATGTAGCAGCTGCACGATTCCGTCGGCATCAGATACGTCACTCACGGACGAAGCTGCCCTACACACTCGGCCATACGCGTCACGGATCGCCTGGGTCAGCAGAGAGCCTTCGATGCATGGCGCAGTTATGGGTGTACCCATTATCCGCGGCACGAGTTTGGAGTCCACATGGTGCCGCTTGAGGGCGTAGTACGGGCTGCGGTTGTGTGAATGAACGACGCCTGAGGAGTACAAATAGGCCAGCCTGTGACCGGCAGCGAGCAGGCGGACTCCCAAGTCGAGATCCTCGCCCAAGTCAAGTGGCTTGAAACCGAACTCCCCAAAGCCGTCCCGCCGGATGCACAAACAATTTGTCGTGAGTTGAGCACTTGCTCGGAGTTCGCGCTGACTGAGCTGGGATGGATTGCCTGCGGCAACACGGTCCCCATGCCATTCCAGGCCGTTGTGGTGAGCCCAGATACCCCAGCACCCGAACAGGTCTGCATCGGTACGCGGAACTTCTCGCACAGTACTCGCAACGACCCTAGTCTTGTCTTCAAGCGGAGCGACCAGTCGATCCAGCCAGTCATCCCCAATCGGTATGACATCCTGCGTCAGGAATACGAGGTACTCCCCTGTCGCCAGTTCCGCTCCGCGATTGCGTGTGTCGCCGTGATTGAACTCCTCAGGAGGTATCTCGAGTATCGTGGCACCGGAATCGCGAGCCACCTGCACCGTGGAATCGGTCGAGCCGGAGTCAACAATGATGACCTCGATCTCCCCACACCGCCGAGCGGTCTCGACTCTTTGTAGCAGAGATTCAAGATCTGCCTCTCCGTTCTTGGTCGGGATAACGACCGACACTTTTCCGACGCGTTGCCGCACCATGTCTGCTGGTACAACAGTCGGTTCATGTGAGGTGCGGCTCATGGCAAGCTGCTCCCTGAATACCCTCTCGAGCTCGACCAGTCCGTTCTCCCAGGAGAATCGCGCAGCCGTCTTGAGTGCGCCTTCGGAAAGTGCTCGCTGGAGGTCGCAGTCGCCCACGAGCCGCGCGATTGCCGCTCCGAGCGCCTCAGGATCGTTGCGATCCACGAGCAGGCAGTTCACATCATCGTCGCAGAATGCTTCGTTTCCACCGGCACGAGTGGCCACAACCGGACATCCACAGGCCATCGCATTCAGCTGCATGAGCCCGAAAGTCTCATGGTGAGACGAGGAAACGAAGCAGGCGACACTAGCGAGTATCTCAGCAAACCCGCGCTCATCAGCAGCCGGACTATACCGTTGCTTCATATGCCCATACTTGGTACCCGGAACCCCAAGTGTCAGAAGCTGCAACGAGGGCATATCTCGATGCGCCAGTCGAATCGCCCGGCGGAACACTTCATCGCCCGCCATCGGCTCGTCAATTGAAACGTACGCGACCAGATGGGGATTCCGCTCGGCTGTCCCCGGAGCATAGACTTCGTAGTCAATTCCAGGCGCAGCATAGGGGATATCCATGTCGTATACGCGCTTGAACTGATCCTGCGCCCAGGAAGAAGTCGTGACCATGGGAAGTCCAAGCTGATGGGCGGCGATAACGCCCCTAGCCTCGGGGTAACCACGCGCTAGCTTGGTCTCAAAATCCGTCGCCAAGTACATACACCGGTTGTCTTTGAGTTCGGCAACCATATTGGCGGTGATCCAGTCCGTAGCGACCCGAATACCATCGCGCTGCTGCAGCATTCCGACTAGTCTGGCCTGTTCGGTGTATCCGAATTCATAGACTGGGAACCGGAACCCCATTCCTGGGACAGGCTTTCCACGAACGAGAAAGAGCGAAACGTTGTGTCCCCGCTCGTGAAGCCTAATGAGCTGAGAAAACACGATAGTCGCACTTTCTCGATGCGCCCGATCAGTGAGCAGGTAGGTGATGTTCACTGCAATGCCCCCATGGTTCCAGATGGCCTAACAT
>JAQIBK010000245.1 GCA_027859125.1 Actinomycetota bacterium
CCACTACCCGTTCTTTGGTGGCTTGATGGGTGGGGGGCTGTTCACTCAGAATGCGAGGCTGTTACGGAGCGTCAGATTGATGATGAGCACGAACATGAAGACGAAGTGCATTCCGCGCGCCACACCCATGAAGCCACCAAAGAACGGGTAGTGGATGTAGAAGCCCGAAAAGGCGAGCGCGATCATCGAGATCAGATTGATCCAGTGAGTGATCACGAACACCATGGGATGGGCCTCCCTATAGTGTGCGGGGTGCGCCATATCTACTTCACCCCCATTGGCTTGGTGTTGACGTAGCCCTCTTTGCCGCTTTTGGGTTCAATCACGTGAACCGCACAACCGATTCAAGGATCGAAGCTGCGAGCGACACGACACACGTTCATGGGCTTCTCCACATCAGAGACTGGAGTCCCGATGAGCGCTTCTTCCATAGGACCGCGTACGCCGTCACGGTCACGGGGAGCTATGTCCCACGTGGTCGGAGCAACGACGTTGTAACGATCGATCTTGCCATCCTTGACGGTCATCCAGTGGCCGACGGAGCCGCGAGGCGCCTCCCATAGGCCGTAGCCGGAGCCATCCTTGATCTCGTGCTCCGTGAACAGGTCGACCGATCCGCCCTTCATGGCTTCGATGACTTCAGTGACCCAACCAACGGTTAGATCGCCGACGTATGCCGTCTCGAGGTTACGAGCGGCAACGCGACCTAGAAGTGACACCAAGACTTCGGGCTTGCCTGCGGCACCGAGTGCCGTGAGCGTACCGTCGATCAGGTTCTGGACCGGCTCTACACCGCGCAGGTAGGCGATGAGCATACGGGAGAGCGGACCAACTTCTGTAGGCTGCTCATCGTAGCGGACTGCCTTGCCCCAAGAGTATTTGTCGTCGGTGTTGTACTCGGTGTACTTGGCGTTGGCCACACCCTCGCTCGGGTGCAGGTTGCTCTCCGCATCGTCGTACCACGAGTGCTCGACGTACTCCGTGACCTTCGCTGGATCGGGATCCTCGACTTTGAGACCGTCGAGGATCGCGCCACCGGGAAGATAGCGGCTTGTTAGATCGAAGCTCGGATCGTTGAACACACCCCAGGCCAGGAACTTGCCTGTGCCTCCACCGAAGGAGAGCGCGTCTTTGTAGAACGGTGCGATCGCCAATGTGTCGGGGATCATGGTGTTCTTGACCCAGTCATTGATCTTGAGGAGACGGAAGAGGATGTCGTCTAGCTTCTCCTCGGTGGGAACGAACGATGTTCCACCGTTGATCGATGTCATGAAGTGCGGGAACTTGCAACCCATTAGGCCGATCACCTGTGCGGCCTCGGCCTGGACCGTCAGCGCCTCAAGATAGTGGGCGACAGCGATCAGGTGAAGCTCGGCAGGCATGTCAGCGGCGTAGTCGGGATGACCGAACCAGCCGTTGCTGAAGATGGACAGCTGTCCATTGTTCACGAAGCCGGCCAAGCGATCCTTGACCGCGCCGAAGTCACAGGTGCCGGTACCGGCTGCTTGGGCCAGTGCGTAGGTGTCAGCGACGTTGGCTTCGAGAGCCTTGACCGGATCGACGTAGTCGAGTGCGGCAAGGGTGTAGAACCATAGAATGTGGCTGTGTAGGAACTGTGCACCTTCGATGATGTTGCGGACTAGACGCGCGCCCTCGGGAATGGTTATCCCCATGGCAGATTCCGCCGACATCGTTGAGGCGTGACCGTGTGAGATTGGGCAGACGCCACAGATTCTCTGTGAGATGTAGAAGGCATCCTGGGGATCGCGACCCTTCACGACCTTTTCCATTCCGCGGTAAAGCGTTCCGGAGACCCAGGCGTCAGTGACTTCGCCACCGTTTACCTCAACCTCTACACGCAGGTGTCCTTCAATCCTGGTCAATGGATCGACAACAACGCGGGCCACTATTCACCGCCTCCCTTCTTCATCTTTTTGGCGTCATGAGCTTTCATCGGCTCATAATCGGCGCCGCCGTCCATGCGACCGGTCGCTTTCATGCCGAGGCCGTGGGCAACTAGTGCTGCGCCTGCGACGCCTCCGACAACTCCAGCGATGGTGCCTGGTCCAGTGTTGCCTAGACCACCGAGGGGCAGGTCGCGATGACGATTGAGGAACGGTGCCCCAACGTCAACCCAGTTGCCGCCTGCTTTGGTGGGATTGGCTGAACCGCAACCGATGCAAGGGGAGCCGGCTTCTACACACCAGCCAGCACGCGAGTTCCAGCGCACTATCGGGCAGTTCGTGAAGGTCTGCGGACCCTTGCACCCGACGGCATAGAGGCAGTAGCCCTTGGCTTCTTCCTCGGAGCCGAACTGGTACACGAATTCGCCGTTCTCGAAGTGTCCACGACGCGGGCAGTTGTCATGAATCGACTGACCGAAGATCAACTTGGGACGACCGAAGTCGTCCAGTTCGTCAAGGATTGAGCCATCTGCGAGCTTGCCCAGAAGAAGAACGTCGACAACCATAGCGACGATCCACTCGGGGTTGACAGGACAGGTGGGCAGGTTGATGACGGGGGTACTGATGCCCTCGCCTTCCAGGAACTCTCGTACACCAATACCGCCACCGGGATTAGGTGCCGCGGCAACCCATCCGCCGTCAACCGCACAGGAGCCAACCGCCAGAACTGCAGCAGCGCTAGCTGCTGCTTCGGCAAGGATCTCCGTGCTCTTGCGACCGTTGACTACCAGCGTGTTGCCGTCCTCGCCGGTCATGACTGCGCCCTCATAGATGAGGATGTAGCCGCCTTCTTTGATGGTCTCCTCGGCTGCCTTCTCGGCGTCGTCGCCTTGGGCCATCATGATCGTCTCGAAGTAGTTGATCGAAAGCAGATCAAGAACTATTGTGGCAACGTCAGGCGTATCGACCTGTGCGATGGACTCCGTGCATCCACTGCACGATCCGCCGTTCAGCCATAGTGCCGGCTGTAGCGCGGTGCCGCTCTCTACTGCTGCCACCATCTGGGGGATCATTGCCTCGGAAAGTCCGAGCATTGCAGCCAGAGAGCCGCAGTACTTGAGGAAATCGCGACGCGAGACACCCCTGCTTGCAAGCAGGTCGTAGACTCCGCCGTGGTCCTCATGAGCCATGCCATACACCTCCTTGTGGGAATCGGATACTTCACTCATTTGGTTCCTTGTCACCTACAGCTCGCATTCTTCGATTCGGCGAGCGCGGTGACATGTTTGTTTAGCGGGCAGACCTCCTCTCGACGCGTCCAGCATGTGGACACTACGTCCCGAAAGAACAACGGATGCCTCAACGACCGATTCCCCGTATGGAGTTCGATGCGTTGCATCGGTAACCTGCCGGGTGTGGGACTGGTGTCAGAGCGCCTGACACGGTGAGAGGGATGCATGATATGGGGAAGAGTGATAAGTCAACGAATCCGCGTCTTCGAACGCGATTCGAACGACGAGCCATTCTCTCGTGGCTACCAGAGCGTGACCGCGAGAATGGACGCGCCTTGCGGCAGCGATCCATGTGATTCAGCTCCCCTCAGGAACGATCGTATGAATACGATTTCTCAATATGCCCCGCGTGCAGACTGATCGGTCCGCCGGCATAACAGACCTCACAGCCCCGGTACTTTATACCCACAGACCAGTTATTACCACATGCTATGAGACAAGGTTCGCTCCACAGGGGTAGAGACTCATATGTTGGAGCCAATTGGGGCAGGGGGAGCCGGTCCTACGCGCCTCCGTCCGGAAATGGGGTCTCAGAATGGGCAAACGGGAGAAGCAGTCGGATGTTCCTCGTGAATCTCTTGGCGGCGCACCGGACATGCCTGATGCCGGAGATGAGGAAGAGCGTCTTCGGTGCCGCACGGATCGCCAGGCTCTTACCCCTCGGCAAACGGCTGACTGCGCCGGGAACGACCTCGCGGAGCTCTACGAGAACGAGGAGGACGGTGGCTCCTGAAGGTAATGTCGTGTTGTTGTAGGCTGGTGTCTCGGGCAGGATAACGACTATGAGCACCGAACGGAACCAGTGAGCGAGACGCGATGCTCGCGCGGTTCGTCTGGGGGCGCAATCGTTTGAAGAGTGGGAACTCATGATCACAGGTGCACCGAACGGGTTGGTGCTCGATGTCCGCGGTTTCACGCCGGGACTTCGGCGTCCCATCGTGTTCACATTGATCGATCGCATGCTCGAACTCGATGCCAGTGACAGTCTCGTGGTGGTCTGCGATCACGAGCCTGCGGGACTGGGATATCAACTCGATCTCAGGAAAGAGACGCGCGGCAGGTTCGAGTACTTCTATGACCAGCGCATGGATGGTGCATGGGTGGCCCTGATCCGTCGAAAGCCCGACTAGAACAGGAGCTGTTACTTCCTGGCGAGTTGTGTCAGAAGTGCGGTCAGTTGCGTGAGGTCTCCTCGGTAGTCTGCCACAGCGTTCTCGTCACTACCCACGTAGAAAGTCCTCATGCCTATGTCGGCGGCAGCCAGGTCCAGGGCGCGATCGTCTCCGACCATCAGGCATTCGAGAGGGTCGACTTCGATACGACGCGCCGTTTCTCGGTAGTATTCGGCATGCGGTTTGGTGGCGCAGCTGCTCTCGTACGACGTGATCGCGTGCACATTCAAGTCATCGAGCCCTGCCCAGGCGAGTCGATGTTCGATCGCTGCCAGGGGAAAGATCGGGTTCGTCGCCACCGCGACTCTCAGACCGAGATCCAGAGCGGTCTCAACGCATTCACGTGCGCCAGCTGCTGGACCTGCAGTTCCTTTCAGATCGGGGAACACCTCGGCATAGAAACGGTCGAAAGGTTCCCGATCATCATGAATATCGTGTCCGGTGATCTCAAGGAAGCGAGCTTGGAACGCTTCCTCGTTCGTGCGACCCGGATGCGGGACCATCATTGCTCTGACACTGTTCTCGAGAGCAGGAATGGCCGCATCGGATGCGATCGACGGAACGACGGTCGTGATCACGGGTACCAGTTCCCTGTAGTACGCAGCCAAGAACATCTCGAGATCTATGTCGAGCAGGGTGCCATCGAGGTCAAAAAGGACTCCTCGCACAGACTCTCCTTGGCCGAGTTGAACATCAGGGGAATAGTAGCATGCGGCACTTTGAGTCAGCATGCTGAACCGAAGCTAATGTGAAGTTTCATTATTGACGATGTAATACCGATGGGGGTATCCTAACTTGAGTCGAGGGAAATACCCCCATAGGCATACGAGCTGCTCGTATCCGCATAAGAAACATTTCACAAAGTCCAGATACGTGAGAGGAAGAGGTGCTGATGTCAGCCGTCAGTGAGCGCGTGGAGAGATCACTACGCGACATAGTGGGCGAGGACAGGATTCGCACGGACCAGGTCGAGCGAAAGATGTACTCCTTTGACATTGGTGCCATGCCGAAGCTGGTCAAGCCCTTCGTTGCTGCCGGGATAGCTGGCGCAGTGGTTCGCCCCAGAACCGAGGAGCAGGTAGTCGAACTCGTGAAGTTCGCCTCCCGAGAGGGCGTCGAGCTCGTTCCTCGCGGTTGGGCCACTTCCGGCTACGGTGGTGTGCTTCCCAAGACGGGTGCCGTCGTTGTCGACATGACGGGCATGAATCGCATTCTGGAGATCGATCCGGAGAACAAGACGGTCCGTGTTCAGGCATCTGCGATATGGGAGGTCATCGAGCGCGAGATCAACAAGGATGGCCTTTCACTCCGCCTCTATCCTTCATCGACACCCTCATCCGGTGCGGCTGGTTGGCTTGCACAGGGTGGCGCTGGATTCGGTTCGTTCGAGTATGGAACCTTCAAAGAGAACGTGTTGTCCGCACGCGTTGTTCTTCCGAGCGGTGAAGTGAAGGTGTTCGAAGGAACAGAGCTGTTGTCCTACGTCGCTGACGCCGAAGGCATCACCGGCATCATCACCGAGCTCACGGTCGCCCTGCGTGCGCTCGAACCAGAGGTGCACCGGGCATTGGCATTCCCTGACGGTGCGTCGATAGGTGCCGCTCTCAGCGCGATCTCTGTGCAGAAGCTGCCGGTGTGGTCGATAACCTTTCTGAATCCCGAGTCCATGAAGCTCAAGACTCAGCTTCCTCACCGTCATGGTCATCCGTGGGAGGAAGCCCACAAGCATGCGGACCCCGAGCTTCCGGAGGCATACATCGCCGTCATCGCCTACCCCGAGTCCCGCCGAGGAGCCATCGATGATGCCCTGGCGGCTATCACTGAGAGTAACGGCGGTACCGACCTTGGTCCTGAGGCTGCTGAGCATGAGTGGGAGCTGCGGTTCGCTCCGATGCGTCTCAAGAGGATCGGGCCGTCCATCGTGCCGACGGAGGTCGTCGTGCCGCTGGCGCAGATGTCCGCAGTCCTCACCGAGATCGACGAGAAGATCAAGCAGCCGTTCATTCTGGAGGGAATGCACGCCAAGGGTGACAACATCGTTCTCCTCGGCTTCATTCCTCACGATGAGCGTTCATTCGCATTCAACCTGGCATTCGCGCTGTCACTGACAGTCATCAAGATCGCCAAGGAGCACGGTGGTTCCGCCTACTCGACCGGTGCATACTTCCGTCGCGAGGCAGAGTCCGTTCTGGGAGCTGCCAAGGTCAAGGCTCTCACCGCATACAAGAGCTCGGTCGACTCCAAGAACGTTATGAACCCCGGCAAGGTGTTCGGCAGTGGTCTGATCGACGTTGTCATGGGGACAGCGGCTGCGCTCGAGCCAGTCGTCCGAGTGTTCGCGAACGCCGCCAAGCCGCCCCAGGGCCCGGGTGACCTCTCCAAGGAGAAGAACGGCATCCCCGGCGAGGTCGCGTTCATGGCCTACGCTTGCGCCCGCTGTGGCTACTGCGTTCCCACATGCGAACAGTACTCCGGCCGCGGCTGGGAGTCGCACTCTCCGCGCGGCAAGTACGCCTTCATCCGCGAGGTGCTCGCCGGACGCGAGAAGTTCGACCGCAAGATGGTCGACACCTTCCTGGTCTGCACCACGTGCGAGGTCTGCAACGACCGTTGTCAGTTGCAGCTTCCCGTCGAGCACAACTGGATGGCAATGCGTGGCCAGCTGGTCCACAAGGAGAAGCGCGGCACGTTCCCGCCCTTCGAGATGATTGCAGCGTCGCTTGAGAGTGATCTCGACATCTGGGCCGGCAAGCGTGAAAACCGCGCCAACTGGGTGCCCGAGGACATCGCACCCAAACTGACCGACGAGAATGGTGGCTGGAACAAGCAGTCCGACTACTTGTACTTCGCCGGTTGCACGGCGAGCTTCGTGGAGACCGACGTCGCCGAGGCCAGTGTCCGTCTGTTGACCGACGCCGGATACGACATGGGCTACATGGGAACCGATGAGGCCTGCTGCGGCATACCGATGAAGGTCTCCGGCAAGTGGGATGATTTCGAGAGGATCTACAGACATAACACCACTGAAGCGCGCAAGCGTGGCGCGAAGACGATCGTTGCGTCGTGTCCGGCGTGCGCGCTCGTATGGAAAGAGATGTATGCGAACCTGGCAGCCGAACTCGGCGAGGAGTATGAGTTCGAGGTCAAGCACTACTCGGAGCTGGTAGCGGAGGCGCTCGGTAACGGCACCTTGGAGCTCAAGAACCCGATCGAGGGTCGACTGACGTTCCATGACTCCTGCCACGCAGGGCGCGCACAGGGACTCTATGAGCCGCCTCGCGACATGCTCAAGGCCATTCCCGGAGTCGACTACGTCGAAATGGAGCACAACCGCGAAGAGGGCTACTGCTGTGGCTCGGTCCTTACGCTGATCGGGGAAGCGCCCATCGCGCCGATTCTCGGCAAGATGCGCCTTGATGAGGCGATCGACGTGAAGGCCGACACCGTCGTGGCGCTGTGCCCCTGCTGTCAGGTTCAGTTGCGAGACAGCAACATCAAGAACGACATGGGACTCAAGGTCGACGACCTCGCTCGCGTCGTCGCACAGGCTGCCGGCTACGACATCCCGGAGAGCACCGAGCACGCGATGTACATGTGGGGCTACTTCGAGAAGTTCATCATTCTCATGGAGCCGGCCAACATGGCGGCCCTCATGGAGAAGATCTTCCCGGAGATGATGGACGCGATGCCCGTTGGCATGAAGCCCATGATGAAGTCTATGAAGTACGTTCCCGGCGGACTCTCCATGATGGAGAAGATGATGCCGATGATGTTCCCGATGATGATCGACGGGATCATGGCAAAGGTCATGCCCGACATGATCAAGGCCGTCGAGGAGTACATCGGTATGATGCCTGAGGATATGGCCGAGCTCATGCCCGACCTGCTTCCCAAGACGATGCAGTCGCTCATGCCAACGTACCTTCCTGAGCTCATTCCGTTCGTGACGCCCAGGATGATCGAGTACATCAAGTCAGAGATGTAGTCTTGCCATGACCGGTTCTTGATGGGAGCGGAGGCCGAAAAGCCTCCGCTCCTGTTCTTTCTTAGGCGTGTGCGTTGATCGGCGCAAATGGTATCGTTGAATCGATTGATTCGAGCTAACGAGCGCGAGGCGCGTCCGATGCTCGATTGTGTCTCAAGTCACAATCGCTTCAGGCCGATACTCTAGGGTGTGAATACGACGACGAACAAAGACCTCTCAGTAGCAAAGCTCCGAGCCATCCCGATGTTCTCAGACCTGTCTGTGGAGGATCTTGAGACATTCGTGGAGATGGTTCAGTTCCGAAGGTATCCCAAGGGTGCCTTCATTGTGAACCAGAACGAAACCGGCTCTGTCATGTATCTGCTTGTGTCGGGCCGAGTCAAGGTCTCACTCGCCAGCCCGGACGGCAAGGAGCTTGCTCTCAACTACCTGGAGGCACCTGCTCACTTCGGTGAGATGAGCTTGGTCGATGCCGGACCGCGCTCTGCCGATGTGATCGCCGTGACCGACGTCGAACTCTTCAGTCTCGACGCCAAGGATCTTTCCGCAGCAATACAGCTTCAGCCGCGGCTGGCTCTTTCGCTCATCGCGACTCTTTCGAGCAGGCTTCGCCAGACCATCACACGACTTGAGGACATGGCATTCCATGATGCGACTCATCGGATCATGCGCGTGCTGCTCAATGTCGCCACTGCGAGTTACGAATCACGTGGCGTGCCGGTGGTCCAGGGTCTGACCCACTACGACATCGCTACGCTTGCCGGTACGTCTCGTGAGACGGCCAGTAGAATCATCTCTCAGCTTGCCAGAGATGGGGTTCTGGCCACCAAAGGCCGCAGGATCGTAGTCGATCTGATTCAGCTGCGCGAGCTCCTGGAGACCAACTGAGTCAGAGCAAGCGCATTCCAGGGCTCAGCTCGGGTCGACCACCTAACATCGCTGGGTTACCTTTCCGTTCGTGGCCTATTCTCAGACGAACGGTCGAAAGTAGCAGATGAACGGCTCCGTTCATCGTCCGATACCGTTCGTTCGTGACAGCAGTCACCCAGATATGTCCCGCTGACGTCGATGTATAGATTGTAAAGATGCTCCGCTTGCAGTTGGCAGTCAGGGATGATCGTAGTGAAACGAATGATGGTGATCACCTTCTTGGTCCTCGCACTCAGTGGAGGCGCCACGGCATATGCCGATGAGACCATCGTCCCTGCTGGCGGAACAAGTGAGCACGTTTCCCAGACAACGGCTACTACTTCTGGTGCAGAAGCACTGACCACTGTCTTCCAGCAACTACGTGGGATTCAGCTTGGGTCGTCGGCAGCGACTGTCACATTGGACGTTGAGGGTACTGAGACGCCGATGGTGGTCGAGTATGGGGACATGCTGGGCGGAGGCGAAGGCGGAGTGGGCGGTGGCCTCATGAGCTACGGCGCGATCGGACTCGGTGCCGGAGTCTTCATCAAGCTTCTGCGAGTACTCATGAGACTTGGTCGCGGGTGATCTCGCCGATCCGGATGCTTCACACGACTAATCGCCACCCCTGCACAGAATGCAGGGGTGGTTTCACGTCCGAGGTCGAAGGAGACATATCATGAGACCGATGAATCACAGCGAGTGATGGAGGGACAATGGAGAGTTTCACACGCGACGAACTCGCAACTTTTGATGGCAAGAATGGCAAGCCGGCTTATGTCGCCTACGAGGGTGTCGTGTACGACCTCACTGAAAGCGCTATGTGGGGCGACGGTGATCACGAGGCGATGCATTTCGCTGGAGCGGATCTGACCTCCGAGCATGATGATGCGCCGCACGACGTATACGTGACCGACTTCCCGAAAGTCGGGACCCTCGTCTAGTCGCGATCGAATACCGCAATCGACTCAACGTGATATGTCTGTGGGAAGAGATCCACAGGCGTGACTTCTGCCAGGTGATACCCGCGGTCCTTCAGCGACCCCGCATCGCGCGCAAGCGTGGCGGGGTCGCAAGATACATACACGATTCGAGTTGCGCCTGCGGATGCGAGGGCGGCAAGTGCTTCCGGGGCCAGGCCCGTTCGAGGTGGATCGACAAGGATTCGATCGAAGTGTCCGAGATCCGGGAGTTCACGCGTCGCGTCTCCGCCGACGACGTCGGCATGGAGTTCAGCGTTCTCAAGATTGCGGCGCAAGTCCTGTATCGCGGTGCTCGACGACTCGATCGCTACAACATCGTCGGCTCGCTCGGCAAGCTTCAGGGTGAATGTTCCCGCACCTGAGTAGCAGTCCAGCACGATGTCGTCCTCGCCCGGATCCAAGGCGTCAACTGCTTTCGCGACCATGAGTTCGGCGGTTGCGGTGTTCACCTGGAAGAACGACGGCGCTGAGATGCTCATAGTGAAGCCAGCCAGGCGCTCGCGCCAGAATCCTTTGCCTGCCAGCACCTCGACTTTGGATACACGTCTTGCCTTGTCAGGACCTTTGGTCAGCACACGCACGACGCTCGTGGCCTGCATCGAATCGTTCAGCGTCTTGGCCGCAAGGGATCGAGGGAAGGGGCCAGGTGCGGTCCAGATCGCGATCTCCACGTCTGGCCGTCGCTCCGCGAATCGAACTCCGACCCGCTTCAGGCCGAGGCTCTGATCACCTGCGATGTATTTCAGGGCACCTCGAACCTTGCGTGGCGCACCGGCGTGTTTCTTTGGCAGCAGCAGACAGCGATCGATGGGTATCAACGTGCGTCCATCGCGGGCGGTGAGACCCAGCGAGGACGGTCCGGCCTCATCACATCGAAGTTCGATCTTGTTCCGATATCCATACTCGCGCCCAGAAGGTATGCACGGACTGACCAGTGCTTCGGCTTCTTGTCCTCCGATTCGCGATAGGGCTTCTGTCACCGCTCGTCGCTTCGCCGTGAGCTGTGCTTCGTATGACACATGCTGCCATTGGCAGCCGCCACAGGTGCCGAAGTGAGGGCAAGGGGGTGACACCCGGTCCGGAGACGCCTCAACGATAGACAAGAGCCGAGCTCTGGCCCATCGCCCGCGATCCTGTTCGATCTCGACGTCAACTACGTCGCCGGGGCACGTGTCGGGTATGAAGACGGTTAGACCGTCGGGAGAATGGGCGACTCCGTCGCCGCCGTATGCAAGGCTTTCGATCTCAAGTCGCACGTTCTAGCCCCTTTGTTTTTGGAAACGAGGTACATACTACCTGTCGGTCGCGTGAGAGGCACGTTGATGTCCGGTGTTGAGTCCGGCGGTCGCAACGCCGATACTGGAGCATGTGTCCATGGCATCGTATTACAATCCGGGTCGATTCAGATGACCCGTCCAGAGGGGGGTCTTCGCGGGTGGCTGAGAAGAGAGTCCTGATAGTTCATGACGATGCTACGTTCGTCAGTCAGGTGAAGGCGGCGATCGAATCATCAGGGGCATCGTTCGAGTTGGTCAGCGCATTGTCAGGGCCGCGTGCCCTCGGCATGGTCAACAATCAGAGACCTGACGTCATCGTGGTCGACGCTGAACTCGTTGGCATGGATGGGTACACGCTTACCAAACAGCTCAAATCTGAAGAAGCAACGTCGCAGATCCCTGTGATCATCGTGTCTCTGCAGCCCTCAGAGGCTTCAGCGCTCAAAGCGCGCCAGGCAGGGGCGGCCGCCCACATGCCATCGTCTGGTTCAGTCGACAAGCTCGTCGAGAGGATCGGCTCGCTTGCAGGCTCGGGATCAGTTGCAGCACCGTCGGCACCTGCACCTGCACCTGCACCTGCGCCTGCATCTTCCGAGCCGCTCGGGGTGCAGTCCTCGGCGGGCGCAGATGTGAGTCCTGCGGGCGGCTACGGTGCGCCGCAGCCTGTTGAGTCATCTGGCGGCTCCACGCCACCACCACCGCCCCCTGACGTGCCCCGAGCTGCAAATGGGGCCCCTGCGGGCTATGGCAC
>JAQIBK010000070.1 GCA_027859125.1 Actinomycetota bacterium
TAGCCGGTGAACATGGAACCCAGAACTGGCCAGCTCATGGGAAGGATCGCGGCGAAGAAAACGTGTGCGATAAAGAACGCGAGCATCGCAATAGTCGCGATGTCGTGTGCAGGTGTGATGACTCCCATGAGTCCAGCGGGTACGTCGACCACATGCGCCAGGACCTTGACGAGTCCTGTCACGATGATCGCGGCGGTGGAGATCAGTGCAAGAATGAAGGCCATCTTCTCGGACTCGAAGTACTTTTTCTCCGGCGGCATGGTGAACTTCTTCATGCCGAGCAACAGTCCGTAGTGGCGCTTGGTGTACTCGATGGCGTTCTTGGTGGGAAGATGCTCCGCGAAACGCTTCCTCGCCAGAAGCGTATTGGCACCGTAGTAGAAGGTGCCGAACAGGAACACCACGACCGCATAGAAGTGAACGTCCATCATGCCCCACACCGGCTCGCCGCTTCCGACGAGTGCAGGCAGGGACAGAACTCCCAGTGCGATACCACTGACCAGTAGCACCGCCGTACCGATCCCGTGCATCCAGTGCTCGACTCGTGCAGCAACGTCGTGCCGAAGCACACGGTCGCCCTCGACAACCGGGTCGCGCCGTTTCGTGAGCCCTGCCGCAAACACGCCTAGTAGCGGCGCCAGCCACACGAGCCACGTGGCTGAATCGAACAGCAGCTCTCTTTCCATTACCTCACCCCTTTTCCAAATCTGTGACGATCACGTACGATCACGTACGATCACGTACGAATCACACCGATTGGCCGGACCGGTGCTTCACTTGATTCTCAACCGGCTTGGGAAACGTGTCAATCTCTCAACCATTGATAGATAGAGCCTACAGCGTGACCACATTCATGATGCGGTCATGCGATACAAATACTCCAATACACCTAAGGCTCTACTTGATTTGCTATAATCCCGTATGTTGAGGATTGATAGTTGTTCCACTCCGGCGAATAGGACAAGCAATGGCGCACTCTCAAAAGACCGAATCCCTATTCGCTCTGCTCGCGGATCCAGACCTGCAAGAGTTGCTGCGTCGCTCAACGAACAACTGCCTATCTTGGGAGGAGTTCCTGCGTCTGAGCCTCCCTCAGGGCATGAGCGCACTGGAGACTTGGGAGCTGCTCGCCAACATCCGGCGCGCCAGCGCGATCGTCTTCCCTATCGACGACGTCATGGATTGGACGTACTGGTACACGCCTACCCACAGAATCAACAAGACGCTCAGTCTTATCGACTGCATGTCCCGCCACAACTCACCACTTCACAAAGCCGTGAACGCCTCTGCGGGGCAACAGTTCCTGGTCCAGTCCATGATCGATGAGTCTGTCGCATCGGTCATGCTCGACGGCCTCATGACTCCCCTGAGTCGAGCTCGCGATATGCTGAGCTTGGGCAAGGCTCCTCGCACCGCGAACGAAAGATTGATCCATAACACGGTGAGCATCGTGAACCGGCTGGAGGACTACGTCGACGAGCGATTCTCTCCCGAACTGTTGATGCGCCTGCACGACGAGGTCCTTGAAGGCGTCAACGTCAGCGAGCTCAAGTTCACTGAGCGGCGTATGGGATTCGGCCGAGAGAGCTTCCCCGAAGAGGCCTTGGCTACTCATGCAGACAGACAGATCAGATTGATCTGCGACTACGCCAACGGTGAGACCGGGGACAAGTACGACCACCCCGTGGTGCGCGCCCATATCATTCGAGAGGCTCTGCGGGGATATCGGCCCTTGCCGGTCGCGAGCGCCGCTGTGGCCCGCATCGCCTTCTCCTTGTACGCGAACCAGAAAGGCTTTCCGCTCCTTAGCGTGCTGCCCATCTCGCGAGCCGCTCTTGACTGGGAGGCGGGCTGCGTGACGATCCTGCCATTCGACAACCTCACCACGTCGTACCCGTACCCCGAGCACAATGAGCACGATCTCACGCCCTACGTGACGATCACCACGCAACTCACGCTCCAGGCGCTGCAGGATCTAGGCGCCGACATAGGCCGACGCACACAGCGCGATCAGGAGATCCGCTCAACGCTTCAGGAGGACAACCTGCTCAACCACAGGCAGCGCTCGATACTTGGGCGAGCCCTGCGCAACCCTGAGGCCGAGTTCTATATCCGCTACCACAAGACCAAGCACAACATCGCGTACGCAACCGCGCGTGCCGACCTCATGAAGTTGACCGAGATGAGCTACCTGGCTCAACAGCAGCGAGGCAAAGCGTTCGTGTTCGTGGCGCATCCGGACCTGAAGTCGCGTCTGGGCAGTTCCGAGTAGAGCGATACCCCCAGCTAGTCGGTACCCTCTGCCAGTTCTCGCGCTCTGTGGGAATTTGCGCTCGCCAGCTCTTTTGCGATGCGCGCTCTGAGCAGCGGAAGATGATTCACCGCCACATCCCACACTGTCGCGTCGGCTAGCCGATCGTAGTCGTGGGCGATGACGTTCCGGAAATCGACGACGCCACGCGACTCCGTGAGACGGGTGGCCAACTCTGGTTCGATTCCCAGCGCTCGATTCATAGCCTCCTCCACAATCTCGAACTGCCGCTCAACGGCAGAACGGAACATGAGGTCCTGGGCGTACTGCTCGCCTGAGTGACCCTCTATGAACGAGGCGACCGCGTCGGCCGCCTGCAACATGTCATAGAGCGGAATGTGAACGTCACGGGGCCTCATAGAGCACCACTTCGGTCTCATCGAGCTCACGAAGCAGATAGGGGTTCCGGGCGGCCTCCGTCTCAAGCAGGTCGACCGACATACCGCACGCCTTCTCAAGTGCCGACCGCAGCCCAAACGCGCGATCACCGCGCGATCGAGGGTCATCCGGATCGAACAGGATGGCGACATCAAGGTCGCTAGGCACAACGCCTGCGTCAACCTGAGTCGCGGACCGACTTCAGGTATGGTGATACCAGTAACCAAGGGTCAGCCAGGGGAGTCATTCCATGCGTATGCGAACGCTGAGTAGAGCACTTGCTGTCATCACGGTACTTGTCTCAATGACAATACTGGCATCGCCGGCGTTCGCAGCGGACGTGTTCGTGAACGACACTGCGTCTCCCGGCGGAGATGGCAGCTCAGGTTCGCCGTACGCGACGATATCGGATGCGATCACGAGTGCGCTGCCCGGTGATGCGATTCGCGTGTCGGCCGGTACGTATGCCGAGACTCTGTCCGTATCAAAGGATGTTGCCATCTATGGTGCCGGGGCTGACGTGTGCACGATCGACGCGCAAGGTACTGGCTTTTCGGCTGTTCGATTCAACAGCGGCTCAGACGGGGCGATAATCTCAGGATTCTACATAACCAACGGTGTCGGAACGATGGACTCCAACGGCAGAATGCTGGGCGGTGGCATCTTTTGTGAGAACGCCTCGCCGACCATAGCGGAGTGCGTCATCGCTGGAAACGGATCCGATTACGGTGCGGGGATTGGCGCGAGCAATGCATCCCCAACCATAGTGGATTGCGTGATACGAGCCAACAATGCCAACTTCTTTGGCGGCGGCGTCATGGCGATGTTCGGCGCACCCATGATCGAGAACTGCGTCATCGACTCCAATAACGCCAGCAATGGCGGTGCCGTGTTCTACATGATGAGTCCGGGAACGCCGCTCATGCTCAACAGCACGATCGCATTCAACAGCGGAAACGGCGTGATGAACTTCGGGTCCACGCCACTGATCGCGAACTCCATCATCTGGGGGAACGGTGACGATGTTGGGGCTGGCTCCTTGCTCAGCTACTCCTGCATCGAGGATCTTGACGTCGGCTTGGGCGTGATCAACACGTCACCCGCGTTCGTATCTGCAGGCTCAGGCGACTACTCGCTTGCCAGCGGGTCGCCCTGTATCGACACCGCGGAGCCGATCATCGCAACCACGAACGACATACTCGGGACCGCGCGGCCTCTCGACGGCGATGGAGACACGGTCTCCGCTCCAGACATGGGGGCTTATGAGTTCGACGCAGTTCCTCCGGTGACGACGATGAGTCCTGATAGCACGTGGCGCAGTGCACCGGTCACAGTCACGCTCTCGGCCACCGATCTCGGGGGCGTAGCCGCAACCAACTACTTCATCGGATCGGGCGCGACACAGCCCTACTCCGGGCCCTTTGCCGTGTCCTCGGAAGGAAGCACTCTGGTCGGATTCCTCTCCCTGGATTTCGCGGGCAGCGTGGAGATCACGCAGACGTCCACGATCCGTCTCGACTTCACAGCGCCCACCACGAGCGATGACGCGCCAGCTGGATGGCAAACGGCACCGGTCGACGTCACGTTGTCCGCGTCGGATATGTTCTCAGGCGTTGCGTCGAGCTGGTATTCGCTAGATGGTGCTACTGCCGCTGCCAACTTGGGAACACCCGTTGGCATATCAGCGGAAGGAACGACCGTTCTCACATACGGGAGCGTTGATGCAGTGGGCCATGGCGAGTCGACGCGAACCGCGACGGTAATGATCGACATGACTCCGCCAACCACCACATCGGATGCGGTGTCCGAATACGACGGCTCGTCGGCGATATCACTAGACGCCACCGACGCGATCTCTGGTGTGGCCTCCACCTACTTCAGCCTCGATGACGGTCCGTTCATGGCGTACGAGGGGTCGGTGAACACCACCACGGTGGGCGAACACACGATCACGTACTACTCCGTGGACGTGGCTGGCAACACGGAGGTCCAGGAGACCGACAGCTTCGTGGTGACGGGAGCTGGCGAGGATGCTTCGCCTGCAGACGACCTGAGCACGGGAGACGCTGATCTCCCAAGCACCGGTGGTAACGCACTGCCATTGATCCTGGCGGCCATGGTCGCACTCGCGATGGGACTCTCATTGAGGTTCGCGAGCAGGGGCAAGAGTCTGCGCTAAGCCGCCTACCCCAGCTTGCTCTTCAGCACCTCGTTGATCATCTTGGGGTTGCCCTGGCCGCGCATCTCTTTCATGACCTGGCCCACAAAGAAGCCCATGAGGCCCTTCTTGCCGCCTCGGTACTCCTCGACCTTATCGGGGTTCGCCGCCATCACGGCGTCCACAACGGCCTCGATCGCACCGGAGTCGGACACCTGCTTCATGCCCTTGAGCTCCACGATCGCGCCAGGCGCGTCGCCGGTCTCGGCCATCTCGGCAAAAACCACCTTGGCCTGCTTGCTCGATATGGTGCCGTCGTCCAGCAGCTCCACAAGCTCCACGATCATCGATGGCACCACGCGGGTCTGGGACACGTCGATTCCCTCTGCGTTGAGCAGAGCTGAGAGCTCGCCCAGCATCCAGTTGCTGATCTGACGGGCGCGCTGCGCTCCACCCAACGTCACGCACGCCTCAAAGTACTCGGCCATGGCGAAATCACTCGAGATCACGCCGGCGTCGTGGGCGGGAAGGTCGTAGTCGGTCATGTAGCGCTGCTTGCGCGCGTCGGGCAGCTCGGGCAGCTTGGCGCGCACGCTCTCGATCCACTCGGGCGTGAACTCGAAAGGCACCATGTCGGGCTCGGGGAAGTAGCGGTAGTCGTGCGCCTCCTCTTTGCCGCGCAGGCTGCTCGTGCGCTTGGCGGCAACGTCCCAGTGGCGCGTCTCCTGCACGATCGTGCCGCCGCCCTCTATCTCCTCGGCCTGACGCACGATCTCGTACGCCATGGCATCGTGCAGCGCCTTGAACGAGTTCATGTTCTTGACCTCGGCTTTGACGCCGAATTCGGTCTCTCCCCTCCGGCGGATCGACACGTTGCCGTCCACGCGCAGGGAGCCCTCCTCCATGCTGCAGTCGGAGATGCCCAGCGACAACCAGATCAGTCGCAGCTTCTGCGCGAAACGGCGGGCCTCCTCGGGCGTGCGGATCTCAGGCTCGGTCACGAGCTCGATGAGCGATGTGCCGGCGCGATTGAAGTCCACCAGGCTGTGCGTGGCGCCGGCGATACGGCCCTCGCTGCCTCCAACGTGGATCATCTTGCCGGTGTCCTCTTCCAGGTGGATACGCGTGATGCCGATGCGTACGTCGTAGCTGTCGTCGGTGTGCGCCAGGATGCCCTGGGCGCCCTCCTGTGCCACGTCAAGGCGCTGCGCGACACCGTCGCCGTCGATCTCCAGGTCCAGGTGCCCGTCGGCACAGAACGGCAGATCGTACTGCGAGATCTGGTAGTCCTTGGGCATGTCGGGATAGAAGTAGTTCTTGCGGTGGAACTGGCTCCACTCAGCGATCGTCGACTCGATGGCCAGGCCGGCGAGAACGGTCGCCTCAACGGCGGCCTCGTTGGGCACCGGCAGCGCGCCGGGCATGCCAAGGCACACCGGGCACACGCGCGTGTTGGTCTCTCCGCCGAACTCCACGGGGCACCCGCAGAACATCTTGGTGTTGAGTGTGGTGAGCTCCGTGTGGACCTCCAGACCTATGACGGCCTCCCAGTCCTTGAGCACTTCGTGCAGACGGTCCTTGGCCATGATTGCGGCCTCTCCCCTCGTATCGGGTATCTATATATCAGGCGATCACGCACCTCGCGAGTAGGCCAAATGTGCTGCCATGCACGGGCGCGGAACAGTCGCGTCCACGATTCTACTGCATGTGAGGTACGGATTGGGGAGCCGCGAGTGGTAGAATGGAATATCTGGTCTCCCAGCACGCTTCGTTTGGAGCTCTCGCGAGTTCCTCACGATGGTCGAGGCCCACGCAGTGACAGGGCACTTCAACCTTCCGAGGCGATGTAAACACTGATGGACACAGCAGCCAGCATCATCAACGAACTGACCGACTCCGCCCAAACCGATGAAGAGGCCCTGAACGACGCCGTCATCATCGGCCTTCTTGCGTCATCTGATGAGGATTCCCTCGCAGAACTCGCAGTCTGGCTCAAGGAGAATGCGACGACCTTGGCCCCCCTCGTGACGCGAGCCGCCGCCGAGAAGCCGGGCCTGTCGGGCGAAGCCTCATGCGCCGTGCTCGACGCTCTGCTCCTCAAGCCCCTGGCCGATGAAGACGTCACGGTGAGACTCATGGGCGAGTGCCTGCGCGTCATCGCCGCGCGAATCACCGCATCACTCTCAGAAGACGCTCCGGGAGCGGACAACCTGCACGACGATCCGCTCGTGAGCTCCACGGTTGCCGTCGTGACGGCGGGCCGCCGGGCCCATCTCTCGGAAACGGCCGTGAGCTACCTGGCAAAGGCGGGCTCCGGTGGTTCCTTGGTGCTCGCACGATCGTTCGACACGCTGAGAGACAGCCTGAAGCTCCACGTTCTGCGGCGGCTCAAGCCGGCCGACGTCTGGGTGCTGGGCGGCAACGTGGTAGCGAGTCTTGGGAACTCGATCTCCACCCTTATCGAAGGGCTCGAGGGCAAGCCACTCCGCATAGCGGTAAAGTTCCTGGAGGGGCTGGATCCCGAGGCGCACTCGGAGTCGTCCGATATCGACCCGGCAGAGCCTCTCGCGGTGGGAGCGCACGTCTTTCACGCGAGTTGGGGCGCTGGCTCCGTGGTCAAGACCGGCAAAGGCACCATTAAGGTCGACTTCGGCAGCGCGGGGACACGGACCCTCATGCGCAAGTTCGCGACACTGCGGCACGCCTAGCAGGCGCCGCCCGCGGCACGTACACCTGTGATAGTGAAGAGGCCGGGGCTAGTGGCCCCGGCCTCTTTTTGCGAGCTACAGGTGTGGAGCGCTCGTATGCTACGAGCCGGTCACGCGATAGTTGGCGCCGCTCAGGCCGCCTATCCAGATGTGGTTCGCATCACGGACCCACATGCCGCCAACGCTCGGCACTCCGCCACCGGGACGGATCGTGGTCCAAGTGCGCCCAGTGTCACGACTCATGAGCACGGCGCCACTGTCAGCACCGATGAACACCACGTTCTCGTCGGCGAATGAGACCTCGTTGAGCGGTGAAGCGACCACGACTCCGGTCGACGTCCAAGTGAGGCCGCCGTCCTCTGTGCGCGCAGTCTCACCGACGGATGAAACGGCGATGAACACGAGCGGGTCTGTGTCGGAGTGATCGATCTTGGTGACCGTTCCCGTCATGCCGGTGTTGTAGCTCACCCACGAGACACCGCTGTCCTGAGTCACCCACACGTTGCCCACAGTGATTCCAACGATGCCGTGCGTATTGTCGGAGAAGTCGACATCGACACCCTTGACCTCGAGGTCCTGCGTGGGGTGACGATGCCACGAGGCACCGAAATCGGTGGACTCGATCATGCCGCCGCCACCGTGCACTATGTAGCCACGACCGGTGTCGCCGGCGAATGCCGCACCGGAGTTGTGGTTGGTGGAGACGGCCGCGTCATAGGTGAGAATGAACGAGGCGGCGGAGTCCTCACTTCGGCAGATCGCTCCCGCATATCCGGGGATCACGATCTTGCTGGAATCACCGGGTACCGGGAATGCGATGTCGTAGCTGTTGCCCCACATGGGCGCCTGCGCGTTGGCGACGCGGGCCCAGGTACTACCGCCGTTGAGCGTGCGATACGTGTAGCCCTCCATACCCGTCGCATACGCAACGGTCGCGTCGATCGATCCCATGCCTATGATCGACTTGCCCAGATTGGGAATGTTGCCCGCTCCGGTCACGTACGTCGATGAGCCGGTGAACGTGGTCGCATCCCAGAGCGTGCCGAACGTGCCGTCGGAGATCGCGTCGGCAGAGACGGTCACCTCGTAGGCGACGCCGGGCGTGCTGGGATCGGTGGTGATGCGGACCGTCCGGTCATCGGGCTGCAGCGCCACGCTCGATACTGCCAGCGGCGTGTCGGTCAGCGCCTCCTCGACAGTGAAGTCGCCCACATCAAGCGAAGCGGAGTCCAGCGGGTCCATGGAGTCGAACACGACATCCACGGTCGTCGCGTCCACGTCATAGCCGTACTCGAACGTGACGGGCCAGTAGCCGCTGAAGCCGGTGGAGGCCGCCACGCACTCGAAGCCTTCACGCGACAGCACATCCGCCGCAGCCACGCCCACGGTGTACGACGTTCCCGGAACCATGGGTGTGGTCGAGAGCGTCACCGTAGAGCCGTTGAACCCGATCTCCGCGTCGAGCACGGTCAGCCCGGACAACGTGAAGTCCGATGCCTGAATGCTCGCAGGATCGAGCTTGCCGTAGCCGTTGTCGAACAAGAGCTGCAGGGTTGTGGCATCCATGACCGCGGCACCAATGAGCTCCGGCTCGTAGTAGCCGGTGAACGTGGCGGTGCTCAGCATGTTGGGCCGCTTGATCATGTCGTAGAACTTGCCCGACGTGCTGACCAGCACGTAGCCCTCGCCACGGACCATGGGCGTCGTGGTGAGCAGTATCTCAGTTCCGCCGGGAAGCACGGTGGCGGACAGGACATCGACACCGGCGATCGTGAAGTCCCCTGGTGCAACGGTCGTCGGATCGATCACGAGCGGAGTGGTGACCGACGGTGCCATCGAAAATGCCACCGTCGATGCGATCTCGTCACCGGAACTCAGATCCCAGAACACCGGCAAGCAGTCCGTCGGATTCGTTCCTGTGTCCATTGAAGCGGACGGGAACCACTCGATTCCCGGAGTCAGGAACGGTCCCGCAGGCGCTGCGGCGAGGGTGGCGCTCCAGAGCTCGAACGCTGCACCGATCTCCCACTTCTTGGAGAACACCGTGAACTCTCCGCCGGCGATACCCTCGACGGACAGCCCGGCTTCCCACCACCTGTCATCGGGTTCGGGGATCGGGGTGGCCTCCGCACCTATGGTGGCCTGCACTCCGATATACGGACCTATCAGTCCGTAGAACTTCACTTTGAACTTGACGCCCATCGACAGTCCGACAGATGCCGAGAAGTCGACATCCCAAGGATGCCACTCGGCGCGCGGCGTGATGCCGCTCAGGTTGCGCCAGCCGTATCGGTAGTCGTACGCAACGCCAACCGTGGCTCCGAATTCGACCTCGAACCCGGTCGAGACCGAACCATCGACCGCAACTGATGCGCTCAGGATCGGCTCGGCGCTCATCCCGAGATGTATCGGGACCCACCCGACCCAAATCCATGCCGACGTGAGTTGTGCCTCAGTGACCTGGTTCGCATCTCGGAGCTTCTCGATGATGTCGAGCTCCAGCTCGAGACCGGCGCCGACGGCAAGGTCCATGCTCATGCCGACGCCGAAGTAGATCTTGGTCTCCATGGACATGATGCCCCACGTGGGCTTCTGGACCCAGCGGGTCTTCCAGCCCCAGTTGAAGTACCACTCCTTCTCCCAGTGGTAGCCAACCGTGCCGAACGCCATGTTGAACACGAAGCTGCCGCTGGCGAACACGCTTCCGGACACGCCGACCGAACCGGACACGTTCTTGTAGTCAGGCGTCGAGACCGACACATCGAAGGGCAGGTTGAACTGTCCGCCGATGCTGAGTGCGGGATCCAGCGTTCCCGAAGCAGTATCCGCACGCGGTGCGACGGAAAGCTGCACGGATGAGTCGTGGATCGCCTCAGCGGATTCGTTGGCGAAGGTGGGCTCACTCGGTGCGCCGAACGCGGGGTCGGGCGCACTCGTGACGTCGATAGAGCCCTTGAGGATGACTTCGTCGAGCGCTGCCATCGTGGTCTCGAATGAGACCGTGGCTCCGGCTCCGGCAGGCACCGTTCTGGTGCTCACCGCGGTGACGCGCACGAGGTACCCGTAGGGTGCCGCTGCGCTCGGACCGGCCACCAGCACCGAAGACTCCTCGATGCTCTCGATGCCGGGCGTGTCGGCCGGGAAGGTCATCGTTCCTTCGGGAGAGACCGACGTCAGCGCGCTCGCCATCTCGTCAGTGACGATCTCGAGCATCTCATTGAGCTTGGTCTCGGTCGCAGTGTTGATCGCAGCCACGACCTCATCGGAGATGGCCATGACGCCACCAACAACGAACACGGTCTTGATCGAGCTGCAGTGTGCGTTGAAGAACTCATCGGTGGCCGGCGACAGACCGGTGGGGGCAGTCAACACGACCGGTGCTCTCATCTTGGCTGCGAGCGGTGCGACCGCGAGTGCGTCCGGGTAGTTCTGACCCGTGGTCACGAACACGCTCTCATAGGAGAAGCCGTTCGCGAACGCGAACTCGGCGATCATGCGAGCGGTGTCGTAGCGGTCGGTGCCGCCTATGCGAACGGGGTTGGGAACGGCGCCCTCGACCGCTGCGGACACGGCCATCTCGCCACCGATTATCAGCGTGCTGTTGGGATCGATCGTGCCCATGGCGCGGAGCGTGCCCGCAGGCAGCGCGGCGGGTGCGGTCAGCAGGATCGGCGTGCCGAAGTAGCCGGCGAAGCCGGAGACCGCGAGTGCGTCGGGGAACGACTGGCCCGTCGCCAGGATCACGCCCTGGGAGCCACCGTTCTCGGCCGCGAAGCGCTCGGCGATGAGACCGGCAGTGTCGTAGCGGTCGGAACCACCGATACGCTCAACGCTCTCGATGCCGGCGTCGAGCAGGTCGCCCTCGACCGCGGGCGAGATGGCCATGGTGCCACCCAAGACGATCGCGTTAGTGGCGCCGAGGCGAGCGATCTCATCGGCCACGCTCTGTGGCAGGTGATCGGGCTCGGTGGGAAGCAGCGGTGCGTCGTACAGATATGCGAGCGGCCCGCCGACGAGTGCATCAGCGAAGCCGCGGGCTGTGGCTATGATCACGTACTCCGAGCTGTCCCAGCCCTGCTCGGAGACGGCGAGCGAGGTCTGCAGGCGATCAGCACCCGCGACTCGAACGTTGGCCGCCGACCAGGAATATGGCTGGACGGTTCCTTCGCCGTCGGCAGAGGCTGTCGTGATGCCGGCGGCCTCTCTATCCGATGAGAGCGGGCCGGCCATCGCAGGTGCTGCGACCATGAAGATCATGGCGGAT
>JAQIBK010000076.1 GCA_027859125.1 Actinomycetota bacterium
CTTCTGCCTGACATGTCACGACGGCGATACGCCGACCGCAACTCTGGGCACGGCGGCGATCGTGCCCTACGACGTGGCCTTCTCGGATGTGAGCGCCCCGTATTTCACAGGCTGGAACAAGCTCTCGAGCGACGCGAGTTTCGCGAACGCTGGCCACGCTACCGTCAGCGGGGCGAGCAATCGTGCCTTATGTGAGAACTGCCACGACCCTCACGGCTCGGACTATGCGCGGCTGACGGCCTGGACCAATCCCGGCGACACGAACCTGGATCCCGGCTCTCGCGAGAACACCAACGCATCACTCTCACGCGAGGAGAACCTCTGCTATCGCTGTCATGGCAACGGCATCACAGGCGACCGCGCAAGCGCGGCAAAGGACGTGGCGACCAAGGCCGGCCTCACCTACGCCCATGATCCCGGCGACGACACCGATGCGCACACGGACACCGAGGATGCCGCCGACCTTGCTACTCGCCATGCCGAGTGCGTGGACTGCCACGACCCCCATGTCGCGACCCGTGTCGCCGGCTCGGCGACGCAAGACTCGCAGCTGTCGACCGCCGGACCAGCGCTGTGGGGCGTCTACGGCGTGGAGCCGACCTACCCCAACAGCAATTGGAGTGCACCAAGTACCTACACTGCGGCGCGGCTGAACGGCGAGAGCACAGACATGGAGGCGTACCTCTGCTTCAAGTGCCATAGTGCCAACACGACCTACCCGAGCGGACAGACGAACGTGCCGCTGGAGTTCAACCCCAGCAACTTCTCCTCACACAACGTACTGGGCCAGAGCACAGGCGTGCAGACAGCATTCACCGTGGTCCCAGAAGGTCAATCAACGCCGATCAGCGTGACATGGCAGTTCCCGACTGTGAACGTCTTTGTGAGCGGTTGGAGTCAGAACTCCAAGATGACCTGCACGGACTGCCACAGCAACGACGAGAGTTCCCTGACGCAAGCACAAGGACCTCATGGATCGAGTGCGGAGGGGATCATCGATCCGAACTATCCACGCGACTGGACCACTATCGGACTGTCGAGCACGAGTGCCAACGGCATGGCGTACCTCTCTGGCGGCTCAGCGGTTGCGGCGACGGATGTGATCTGCGCCAAGTGCCACGACCTGTACGGAACGGCAAGTGGCGAGGGCAACTGGTCGAACACTGCCCACAATCGCTCCGCACACTGGATCAGCCACAATCAGGAGAAGTACTGTGTGAACTGCCATGGCGCGATGCCCCACGGCTGGCAGCGTCCACGCGGACTGGCGTTCGCCGATGACCCGGCGCCCTACGGAAGCGTCAACAACGGGACGACGAGCTACGCGCTCGACTCGGTCGCCGTAAGCAATCGCACCCTCAATAGCGGCGCGGTCACCTGGGCTTGCACGCACTGCAAGACGACCGGTGGCAGGCACACCACTACGCTTGCCAGTCCCTGGCCGTAGCGTCCCGGGCTACTTGCCGAGGCCCAGCCTCTGATCGTTGCGAGGTTCGTCAAATCGTAGGTCCCGTATGCGAGCGCGCCGAATAGGACAGCACGCCAAACGGCCTCCCAGACGTTCCCATTGTTCAGAGCCGGGATGGGCCGGCCCACAGCGACCATGCTACGTCCGAGGGCAAGTGTTAAAAGAACGTTAGAAGAACCCCTTGACAAGCAAAACAGGCCAGAGGCAATTGCACCTCTGACCTGCTAGTTTCGTGGTAGCGGGGACCGGATTTGAACCGATGACCTTCGGGTTATGAGTGTTGTAAAGGCAAGTTCCGACCAGTCGCTATCAGTACCGTTTAGGCCCTCTCACCTGCGGAAAGGTGGGAGGGCCTCTTCGTGTCAGTTCGGCTCATTTGGGGCCATTTCTGGTAGTTCTGCTGGCAAAATGCTGGCAAGGACACTCACTGGCGCGACTACAAACAGCAATCTTGCCGATCAGCAGCCATCCGAAGGGTCCTTCGCAGCAAATTGAATGACCCATTTTTCTGTTGCCGACCTCCCTTGTGCCAGCCGTTAGTCCTTACCCCTACATATAGTGCAAATTGTCGTTCTCGTGGCACTTACTAGAAGCCCATATTGCATCGAAATGCTATTTCCAATGCTTGACTTGCAGCACATTATGTGTTTGTGATACTATTCGTCCAGTTCAGAAGCATGTCGCAGATCCGTACCCGCATAGCATATGTCCAAATGCATATATAGGACATGCCGATTGAACAGGCATAAAGGATGTGTATATGCGTTTACCCAATGCGACCAATAAGGATGTTCATATGGACTTCAAAGAAGCTCTAGAAAAAGCAGCAGCGATCGTCGAAGAGGCGAAGATACCCGATGACCTGCGGGTGGCTGCATTCGAGAAGACACTTGAGTCTCTCACAGGGCCAGTTCCCGCACCTCAGGCACACTGTGCGCCCGTACAGAATGAGAATGCACAACCGGCATCAGGAGAACTCGAGAGTATCGCGCAGAAGCTAGATGTGCCTCTGGACGTCATCGCCGAGGTCTACGAAGTGTCAGACGGTACCTTGGACGTGATACTAGGATACAGTCGCCTGTCCCCGAAGATGAAGGCTGGCACCGAGCAACTCGCGATCTTGATAGCCGCCGGACGACAGGCTGCGGGACTTGATCCAGACGGCTGGACAACAGTGGGCACAATTCGCGACATCTGCAAGGATTTCAACAAGCTTGACGGTCCCAACTTCGCAACAACAATCTCTTCCATGGATCAGTGGTTTAGCATTTCCGGCAACGGTCGTAATCGGCGAGTCAAAGTTTCACGGGCCGGCTGGGAGCACGCCAAGCAAGTTGTCATAACCCTTACGGACTGAGGTGTCCCATGGATAATCC
>JAQIBK010000175.1 GCA_027859125.1 Actinomycetota bacterium
TTCTCGGAGCAACGCACCAGGCCGTTGGCGGTCTTGCCGTCGATTGCACCGAAATTCGCCTCGCAGTAGACGACGGCTGTGGAACCGCGAGCAGCAAGGGGGTCTATGGGCGGGACCGCGGGCATGTCATCCTCCACAAGGGTCATCACAGGCTATGGTGATGATTCTTCCCACATGTCGGCGACAGACCACGTCCTGCCAGGGTGCCCCGGTGCGATCCTGGGGCAACTACTGCGGGGGCAAGTGGGCGCGAAGGAAGTCGTAGGCATTGGCGAACGCGAACTTCTCGACGAGGTCTGGGCCGTAGCTGCTGCCGACGGCATTGAGCAGCCCGTCCAGGGAGGCGGTGTCTCAAAGCTCCCCCATGCCAGCCGAACCCCAGTCACTTCCTATGCAAAGGGCATCCTCACCGGCTAGCGAGGCGATCCTCTCTCTGTGACGCAGGGCCTCACTGACCGATCCTCTCTCACCCAGAAAATCCGGGAAGAAAGCCAGTCCGACAAGTCCCCCGTGATCGCCAAGCGCTCGCAGCTGGTCGTCGGTCAGGCCCCTCGGATGATCGGCTATCGCCCTGCAGGATGAGTGCGTGACGAGCACCGCGGGAGCGTACACTTCGAGCGCCTCGTAGAACCCGGCATCGTTCAGGTGGGCCAGGTCGACGAGGAGAGGGCTCTGCTCGAGTGCCCGGAGCAGATGCCTGCCCTCCGGCTTGAGGCGAGCCGCGCTGTCGCCATAGCAGCTGTGCCCGTAGGCGGTCTCGTGATTCCAGGTGAGTGACAAGCTGCGCAGAGAGTGCTCGGTCCACAGCAGGTCCAGCGCATCAGAGTCGACCGCGGGAAGCAGAAAGCCTTCCGAATGGGGCAGTACTCCCGTTCGCCGATCATCGGCGTCCATATCCTGAACGGTGGTGATGAGACGCAAGGCGGAGCTATTCGACCTCATCAGCTCGTCATGGGCCTCGAGTTCGTGAAGGAGGGAGCCCTCTGGAAGGCACGGCCACACCGACGACCAAACTACCGCGGCACGACGCGAGCCGGTCAGGTAGTTCGAACTGTAGGTCGGCAGGCCCCTCTTGAGCTGCGCCACACCGAACAACATGTCCTGATGCAGGTCGATGAAAGCTGACTTCCGAGGCACGTGGTGGGTTGGCAACCTATTCACCTGCACAGTCTCTCACGCGGCGTTTCGGGTCATGGGGTCACATCTTCGAATCCAGCTGACGCAGAGGGGTGATTCGAACCCTCATAACGGAGGATACCCGCCCAGCGGTTTTCGAGTTCATATCCCTTCGTGCCGTCTAGTACCGTTTAGCATCGTCTAGCACGGCGTTTTCGAAAGCTTCGTGTCGTCTAGCCCCGTCTGGATGCGTCCTGTTGCGTCTGGCGCGTTTGCAGTTTGGTTTGCAGAACGCATGTTCCTTGTCGTGCAGAAGGCCCGTCTCTCGGTCACGAGAGACGGGCCTCGGTTGTGATGGGTTGGCTGACGCCCTTATTACAGCGCCTGTGCCACCGCTTCTCACAAAGCTCTACTGAAGGACTGCCGAGACCTCATCTCGAACGTCCTGTGCCACCGCGTTCACGCCACCGAAAAAGGTGACACTGTCAATCACCGCCTTGTGCGTTGTGAGCGTTGCGGCGGTGTCAGAATTGAGCAGCGTCGGCTTTGTGAGCAGCATGACGGAGTTCATCTTGCCCTGCGCCACACCACCCGAGAGCGCATCCGGAAAGTTCATACCGGTGGTAACACCAACGCGATCCCAATCATGACCCTGCTCGTCAACGGCATACGTTGCCACGGCTACAGCGGTTGCGTAACGGTCTTGCCCCCACAGGCGCTCAACGCTACCGGGCAAGTCCGCGACAAGCTGAGTCTCCGTGACAGATGGGACCGCCGCGGTTCCACCGAGCACGACCGCGTCGGTCACGTCAGCCATGGCGACCTTCGTGCCAGCCGAGAGTCCAGTCACCGGGTTGGCAAGGAACAGTGGCCAATGCTGTTTAGCGGCCAGCGGCGCTGCGGCCAGTGCATCAGGGAAGCTGGCACCCGTGGCCACGAACGCCATCCCGTCGTAGTCCTCGTCCAGTTCCTCGATCACCCGCAAAGCGATCGCGTCGGCCGTCTCGTACCTGTCTGACCCGTCGATACGCTCCACATTGTCCTCGTCGAGCATCTGACTGAGAGCATCCTCAACCGCTGCTCCAACCGCTGCCGTGCCGCCGAGGATTATCGCGTTCGTCGCGCCAAGACGCTCAATCTCCTGTGTCACGACCGAAGGGACGACATCCGTGCCCACGAGCAGTACGGGACCGTTGAGCGCTCCCGCCAGCGCCGTACCGCCGAGGGCATCGGGCCAGTTGACGCCCGTGGCGATCACAACGGTCTCGGCGCCGATGGGGAACACCCGCTGCGACACGTCCACCGCCGTGGCGTAACGATCATCGCCCTCAAGCGGCGTCACCGCAGGAAGCGGCCACCGGTAGGCCACCATATGGCCGTCGGCGCCAACACCCCACCCCGTGTTCGCGTCCACGAAGTACAGATCACGCAGGTAGCGCGTTCCGCCGCTGTGCTGGACCACCCACGTGGCGCCACCGTCGTCTGTGGCGAGGATGAGCCCATTGTTACCTGACACCCAGCCGGTGTTGGCATCTACGAAGTGAACACCGATGAGCTCAGTAGAGACACCCGAGTCCTGGAACTCCCAGCTGTCTCCGCCATCGGTCGTGTTCAGGATGAGCCCATCGCCACCAACGACCCATCCGGTGTTTGCATCCACGAAATGGGGCGTCCAATACAGTCGCTGTGTTCCATCCGGCCTCTTGTCTACCCAGGTGACACCACCGTCGGTGGTCTTGCGAAGCGTACCGTTGCCAGCAACCCATCCGGTGTTCTGATCGATGAAGAACAGCGACTGCACAATCGCATAGTCAAGGCTGCCGTAGTTCGTCCACGTCGTACCGCCATCGGTGGTCCGCAGGATAGGGCCGTACTCTCCGGGAGGTGGAGGGCCGTTCCCGCCGGGGATACCCACCACCCAGCCGTTGTTCTCGTCAACGAACTGAACCCCCCACAGGTTCTTGGTCGTGCCCGAGGTCTGCGGCGTCCAGCTGACCCCTCCGTCGGTCGACTTCAGGATGGTGCCCTCATCACCCACGACCCATCCGGTGCTCTCATCCAGGAAGAAGACGCCCGAGAGCCAAACCGAGGTACCCGGATCCTGGGCGAACCAGCTCGCACCGCCGTTGGTGGTCTTGCGAAGCGTACCGTTGGCGCCCGCTATCCAACCGGTGCTCTCATCGATGAAGTACACGCTGCCCAGGTGAGCACTGACTCCCGAGTCCTGCAGGGACCACCCTGCCGCTCGCGTCTCCACCGATGGTGAGACTGCGATAGCGCTAGCTGACGAAAACCCTGTGAACGTTAGCGCCAACGCTGCCGACAAGCACAACGCCAACGCCCTTCTAAGCCTAGTTCGAACCATGATCATCTCTCCTTATGGTGCAGCCCGGGGCCGGACCCTATGCTCGGCTGACCCGTCTCACTCATACCATCTACTTACCCACCCCTTCCGGAATCCCGAAATCTCTCTTGTCTCCACCCACCGCCCATCCCACATCGGGGTCGACGAATCCAACGTCATAGAGCCTGTCGGTAACTCCCGAAACCTGTTCTTGCCACACGGGCTCAACCGGCTCGTCAGCCTTCGGATCCACCGACACATCGGTCCTCGTCTCCGGCTCGACCGGATCCTCGGCAGCACAACCGGTAGCCCCGGCAACGAGCAGCATGAGTATCACAGTGGCCAGCAGCCATGTCCTCCCGCCGGTACGACAGCGGTGCATTCTGACGTTCGTTCTCTGGAGAAAGATCATGTGACCCCACCTCGCTTACTAGATGGACAATCCTGTCAGGGCGCGCGCCGAAAATCGACGGCGGTTCGGTCGTGTGTGCCGACGGGATGCGCACATGTGCGCCCGTGGGTGGCGGAACACCCCGGCCCGCGAAGCAATCGCCCAGGACCTCAACAGATCTCGGGAGGCGGGACACGATGATGACGAACCTGATCCAGAACGCGCCCTAGATGCGGGGCCCGGGGCCGACAATCGCGACGAGTTGCTCTCCGGCGGCGGAGATACGTCGTCGTCACCGACTCGCCGCCATTCAGCAACGTGCCAGGCAGCTGTGTGTGTAACTCGATACCGCCCACTTCGCTTGGAGAAAGGGACGAAGGACACGCGGGAAGTGCGTGTCTGTTCATGAGTCCGATACGCTACACCCCCGAAAGGTAGCGAGAGCAGATGGCTCACCCCTAGCGTAACAAGGTGCCCGTACTGGCGGTCCGAGCCCACCCGAACCACAGTCCGGACACGAGACGCCGGCCCTCAATGTGGGCCACCCCTTGCGGTCCGGATCGACTGTGCACCTAACTCGAGGTCCGTGAAGAGATATCGCCGTCACGATCTGACAGACGCATGAAGGCCGCAAGCACGGCCAGCAGTGTGGTCACAAACAGTGCGAGCGCCTGACCGCCGTAAGTGGCCATGATGCCGAAGACCGCGGCCTAGGCGAGCACGGCGGACCGTCCAAGAGACCGTCAGTGCCTCGTATTCGATCTCGAGCCTCCGCAGCCCCCGCAGCATTCCTCGAAATGGTGCATAAAGGGCCTCGGCGGATGCCCAGGCCTTGAGGATGCTATATGGCGGAGAGGGAGGGATTCGAACCCTCGAGACGGAGGATACCCGCCCAGCGGTTTTCGAGGGGGAACATCGGTACGGATTCACACACCGCTAGCGGGCTTTGTGGCGTACGATGAATTGGTGCGGTCGTCCGTCAAGAAGACATGCGACTGCCGAAAGGAGCACGCACCCCGTGAACTACCTTGGATTTGCCGTGACCGTCTTCGCAGGATTCCTGGCGATATCGAACCCCATCGCGAGCACACCGATCTTCCTTAGCATCACAGAAGACGAGACTGAGGAGATGCGCAGGGCAATCGCACGCAGGGCTGTGATGATAGCGTTCATCATCGTGGCGGTACTCTGTGTTACCGGCAAGTGGCTCTTCGCCCTTCTCGGCATCACGCTTCCCGCGCTGCAACTCACTGGCGGCGCCATCGCCTTCATCATCGGCTATCGAATGCTCCAGGGTGACACATCCAATATCCAGAGCCCCAAGACAAGCGTGGTTGATGGATATGATGCCTCCACCAACCTGGACATGGCCGTCTCCCCTCTTGCCGTACCCATTCTGGTTGGACCGGGCACCATAGCCACCGCGCTCAGCTACTCCGGTCACGGAGGGATCGCCGAAGTGACGATCACGATATCCGCGTTCGGCGCCCTATGCGTCACAACCTACTCGCTGTTCATCTTCGGCAAGCCGCTGGTGCGCTACCTTGGACGAACCGGGATCAGAGCGCTCAACCGGCTGATGGGCCTTGTGCTCGCCGTCGTGGGCGTGCAGCTGCTTCTCAACGGCATACAAGGTGCGCTGGTCTAGTACGGGGTCTAGAACACCCCTGCCAGCTGGAATTGGAGTTGGAGTTGCCCCGTTCTCGTTGATACCTTCCACCTATAACGCGACGGCCTGAGGCTGTCGCTCTTCCAGCCTCCGCTCAAGCTCCGCTGGGGACAAGTTGTCGATTCGCCGGTGCGAGTGATGGATACGGGGCTCTCCAACGCAGTTCACGCACGCGCTCAGCGGGCGAGCGCCCACTATGAGCAACACTGATGTTTGCAGTTTCCCCAGAGACACCGCGATCCCGGCCTCCTTCTCAGGAGCACCGGGACCACGTTCTACCTGCGTATGGCGGAGAGGGAGGGATTCGAACCCTCGTAACGGGGGATACCCGCTGAACAGTTCTCGAGTTCATATCCCTTCGTGCCGTCTAGTGTCGTTCAGCGCCGTTCAGCACTGTGTTTGTTGGTGCTTCGTTTCATCTGGCACCGTCTGGATGCGTCCTGTTGTGTCTGGCGCGTTTGCAGTTTGGCTTGCAGAGTCGCTCATCAGCTATCGGTCGACACCGCGAAACGCAGGAACAGCCACTCGCCACCAAACACAAGAACGAACACTGCGACCGCTGCTCCAACAAGCGTGATGTCGCTGCCGATCTTCACCCACACGAGTCCTCCCAGGACCGCGAGGTCCAAGACGATTGCAAGAGCAGGCACCCAGACAGCGGCCTCGGTCGCGTCGCGCACCTTCGTGATGACGCCCCAGTGGATTCCGATGTCCATGGCTATGTAGATGATCGCCCCGAGAGACGCGATGCGGGACAGGTCCGCGACGACCGTGAGCACGATCGCGATGGCAACTGTGTAGACGACAGTGTGCTGCTGAACATTCCCCGGCATACCGAAGTGGCTGTGCGGTACCAGCCTCATCTTGGTCAGCATCGCGAGCATGCGCGAGACGGCGAAGACGCTCACCATCACGCCTGTACTCGTCGCAATGACCGCGAACCCGACGGTGAACCAGAGACCCACGTCGCCGAAGAAGGGGCGAGCCGCCTCTGCGAGAGCATAGTCGCGAGCGTTTACGATCTCCGGAACCGTCAACTGTGAGGCGACCGCGAGCGATACGAGCAGGTAGAGCGCGGCGCACACTGCGATGGAGATGATGATCGCCCGACCCACGTTCTTCCGAGGGTCGACCAGTTCGCTGCCCTGGTTCGTTATCGTCGTGAAACCCTTGTAGGCCAACACACCGAGCGCTACCGCGCCGAGAAGTGATGCGATACCTTTATCGCTTGGAGCACTCGTTCCCAAACGGAGACCGGAGTCCGACAGCCAGAGGATCGCACCGGAGAAGACGATCAAGCCGCCAATCTTGAGCGCAGCTGTGAGCAGCGAGAGGCGCTGGACTGCGACGGTGCCGACCAAGTTCACGACCATCGCGACAAGCAGCAGCGCCACACCGAGCACCGGCACCAGGACGCTGTCGGGAGCTACGTCGAAGGGCTGCAGCGCATAGGTTCCGAATGTGCGCGCAACGAGGCTCTGGTTCAGGACCATCGACAGGTACATCAACAGCGCAAGGCTCGCTGTGAGCACGCCCTGTCCGTAGCACTTCTGAAGGAAGGTGGCGATACCCCCCGCCGAGGGATATGCCTTGGCGAGCTTGCTGTATGAGTAGGCACTCAGGGCCGAGACGACGGCAGCCGCAACGAACGCGAGGGGAAACAGCGCCCCGGCGAGCTCGGCGATCTGACCGGTGACGGCAAGAACCCCCGCCCCGATCATCACGCCGGAACCGAGCGCTACGGCACCCGGTAGCGAGATCACGCCCTTCTCGTAGACCGCCTCGCGGCTGGAGTGGTCGTTCGAACTAGTCAGAGGTCATCACGCACTATCGCGCGCGAGCAGTTCCTCGGCCTCATCCTGCACCACGTCCTTGATGACCTGTGCACGGGCAACTCTGTCAAGACCTTCAAGCTCCTGCCGAAGCGTGTCCTCTACCTGCGCGATCCGACGCGCACGATACTGCCAGGCGGCCGCGAGCACGAACCCTAGGCCGGCTGTGAGCAGGGACACTGGCAGGACCCATAGGTAGCTGCGTCGACGATCGCGAGAGACGACAACGGCCGCTGCCGAGATCGCGCCTGCTCCTGTCAGCGCCAACCCCGTGCCCGCCTCGACGATCTCCTGCTTCTCGAACTCGGAGACCGTGTCCGAAAGCTGATCCTTCCATTCCTGGATTGTTCGAGTGACGTCGTTCATCTCAGTCACGTCCTTTCTTGTCGGGCTTCCGCTTGCAGCCGTCGGCAACTAGCCACCGATGCTCGAGGCCTTCTCCTTGAGCGCGCGCCACGCGCCATCGAACCTGTCCTTGGCTTCGTCCCAGGCTTCGTCGCCAGCCTCCGCCATCTCCTTCATCCGCTTCTTGGCCTCGTCGTAGGCCTCGGCCATCTCGTCAGCCTCACCGAGAAGCTTCGCCCTGACGCCTGCCGATGCACCCGCTGCACGCGCACTCAGCTCCTTGGCTTTCGCCTTCATCTGGTCGAGCTCTGCGTCGGCCTTCTGCTGATAGACAGCGCGTCGTGTCTCAGACATCACAAATACACTCCCTACAGGTCAGGGTGATTTTCCCGAGGGCCCGTCGCGGTACGCTTCCGCGCCACAGCCCGATATGTTCTATATACCCAGAAGGTGAAGAGCGGGTGATTTCGAGGCGTACTGCCGCGCTGTTTCGTCCGCATCGAAGCGGAGATCAGAAGTCCGACGAGGGCCCCGCTTTCCTTATCACCCTCCCCGCCATCAGCAGGGCCGAGCCGCCTTGCATCCGTCACTGAAAAGACCAGTCTGGCTGACGATCGTGATGCCCGATTGTGTCGCCTGAGAAAGGCGCAGTCCCGGCCTCTTTCTCAGGAGCACCGGGACCACGTTTTCCCTGCTTATGGCGGAGAGGGAGGGATTCGAACCCTCGTAACGGGGGATACCCGCACAACAGTGTTGCTCATAGTGGGCGCTCGCCCGCTGAGCGCGTGCGTGAACTGCGTTGGAGAGCCCCGTATCCATCACTCGCACCGGCGAATCG
>JAQIBK010000078.1 GCA_027859125.1 Actinomycetota bacterium
ACCAAGGACCCTTCACTTAGATGATGCCACTGTTGAATTCTTCGTCGACCATATTAGGAACCTGAAGGATAGGTCTGCCGATGGACCACTATTTCCTTCCAAAAATGGAAAGCACATCAATCGTTCTTACTTCGCAAGCAGAGTATTCAAGCCAGCTGTTGAGGCTGCTGGCCTCAGTAATGACGTGACTCCACACGCTCTTAGGCATACGGGAGCAACTTGGCTGATTGAATCAGGTGCCAGCCCAATGTATGCGGCAAAGCATTTGGGACACTCTAACCCTGTGATCACTATGTCCACGTATGCAGACGGTCTTCCAGATCTTGATAGAACAGCTATGAGTCTATTCGCTGCATGGCGTGAAGGCATGAAGAAGGTTCAGACTGAGGATGAAGCCTTCTTGGTTACGGAGGCCACCAAGGACAAGGCCATGAATGACAGCGTTGAGAGAATGAGACTTGCTACGGCTGAAGCGGCTGGTAGACTTCTCAAGGCTTATGAAGAAGCAAGGGAAGAAGACCCAACTGTGATGATTACCTCTGTAGCCAATGATATGTTTATTGGACCTATCAAGCCTCTGTAGTGGCTACATTCTGGCTACATTCACAATTTGACGTAACACCAATATAGACGTTGACCTGGGCATATTAGCTCACGCTACCTAGATATACCCGACGGTGGTACTCTGCGTCGGGGTCGTTTCAAGCGAAAGGGACGAACGTGGATCGCATCATGACGACGGCGAAGAAACTCAATCTCAGGTTCGTGGTGCGAACCGGATTCCTGTTCTACTTCATCTACCTCTGCGCCAAGCTATGGATGTTCTATCTCTGGGCGGTGGGCGAGGGCGCATATGTTGATCGCCCCGAGGCTGTTGCCGGCCTGATTCCTGTGGGCGCGTACATGAGCTTCTTCCTCTGGCTCAAGACCGGCTTCTTTGACGTCGTTGCCCCGGCGGGCATCATCATCATAGTTGGCGCGCTTGCCACGTCGTTCCTGTTCAAGCGCGGCTTTTGTGGCTGGATATGTCCTGTGGGTGCTGTGTGGCACGGCTTCGGCTGGTTGGGACGCCGTCTGCAGGGACGCACGCCACGACTTCCACGCGGCCTCGATCTCGTGCTCCGGGGAGTGCGCTACCTGATCGCGGCCGCAGTGCTCACGTGGATAGCCATGGTGCCCGTTGCCGAGGCCATCAGCTTCCAACAGATTCCGTACTACGCAGTATCCGACATAAAGATCCTGTCGCTGCTCGTGCGTCTTGGACCCATCTATCTTGCGGTCGCTGGTCTCATTGCGGTGAGCTCCATGCTGCTCGGCAACACCTGGTGCCGCTACCTCTGTCCTTTGGGTGGCCTTTACGGTGCGATCGGTGCGGCCTCGCCGTGCACGGTGGTGCGTGATGCGGAGAAGTGCATCGACTGCGGCAAGTGCACAGAGATCTGCCATGCCGGCGTCAAGGTCGACACGCTGGTTTCGGTTCATGCACCTGAGTGCGACGGCTGTCAGGACTGCGTGATCGAATGCCCGGCACCGGGCGCACTCGAGCCTCGTATATTCGGCCGATGGGCGATGCCCGTGTGGCTGTGGCCCGTGCTCGTTGTCGGCGTTTGGATCGCCATTTACGCCGCAGCTGAACTCACCGGCCACTGGGACACCGCTGTGCCGCCGGAACTGTTCAAGGCGTACATCTTGAATCTAGGCATCTAGACCAAGAAACCGTTCGCGCGATCAGTTGCCGGGCGCTACTTCAGGTCCTCGATAAGCGCCCTCACATCGCGAGGCTCGACCGCACACTTCCACAGAGGTTCGTGTGCGGCCGGTACCCCGTCGTTGTAAGTGGGCACGCCCTCTTCGAGGTAGAACACACCAATGGGCACCTTGCACTCGTCCGGCGTGCACACGAGGTCGTGGAACGTGGACATCGACAAGTCGAATGCCTTGTCGATGTCGGATGCGTCGTGGTCGGTTTCCTCGAGTTTGTAGACACGATCCCTGAACCACTTGAACGTGTTGACCTTGTTCCAGGTGACGCACGGCTGGAACACGTCGACCAGCGCGAATCCATTGTGCGATATCGCCTGCACAAAGAGATCGGTCAGGTGGTCCACGTCGCCTGCGAATCCGCGTGCCACGAACGTCGCGCCCTCGGACAGTGCGAGACCCACAGGATTGACCGGCTGCTCCAGCACCCCCGCTGGCGTCGAGACGCTCGGCATGAGGTGCTCGGACGTAGGGGAGGCCTGACCGGTGGTCAGTCCGTAGATCTGGTTGTTGTGCACGATGTAGGCGAGGTCGATGTTCCTGCGTGCCGTGTGCACAAAGTGACCAAGGCCCAGACCGTAGCCGTCTCCGTCACCCGCCTCCACGATCACCTTGATGTCGGGGTTGGCGAGCGAGATACCGGTCGCCACCGGCAGACTGCGCCCGTGGAGCGAGTGGAAGCCCTGTGCACGCAGGAAGTCGGCGCCGTTGCCGTGGCACCCGACGCCCCACACGTGCGACCAGTCGTGCGTCTCCATGTCGAGCTGGGACAGTGCACGCTTCATGGCCTCCCAGATGCGATGATTGCCGCAACCGGGACACCAGGTGGGCTCGTTGGGGGTGATGTAATCGGCGACGTCAGGCATCTACAGCACCTCCTTGATGAATGCAGTGACCTGTTCAGGTGAGATCGGCCGCCCGTCGTATCGGTGCAGCGCATGATCGACGTCGATCAGACACTTCTCGCGGATCAGCCCTTGCAGCTGCCCTGTCATGTTGCCCTCGATGCACACGCTTTTCTTTGCCTTGCCGATGAAGGACGCCACCTGGTCCGTGGGGAAGGGGAGCAGGGTCACGATCTGCAGCATGTTCACGCTCACGCCGTCGGCCTCCAGCCACTTCATGGCCTCGCGTACCGGCATCTTGGTGCTGCCGTACAGCACGATCGAGACATCTGCCTCGTCGGGCCCGTAGCGCTGCGGCGCCGGTACCAACTCGCGCGCCAGTTCCTGCTTGCGCGCACGACGATCGTTCTGCGCGATACGCATCTCCGCGCCTTCGCTGGCCCACCCGTGCTCGTCGTGGTCATAGGAGTTCGCGATCATGTCCGCGCCCACGACACCGGGAATGGCTCGCGGTGCGACGCCGCTGTCGGTGATCTTGAAACGCTTGTAGTTTGTGACCTCGCCCTCGGTTATCGTCTCGCCGCGGTCGATCGTGACGGCCGACGAATCGAACGGTGCGACAGACTGGCGATGGTCTGAGAGGTATGCGTCGCCAAGGATGATCACGGGAGTCTGGAGTTGGTCGGCAATGTTGAACGCCTGCCACGCCAGATCGAACGAGTCCTGGCGATCCCCGGGTGCAAGGACAACTCGCGGGAACTCGCCTTGCGCCGCATGCAACACCATGCGCAGGTCGCTCTGCTCCGTCCACGTGGGAAGACCTGTCGCAGGGCCTGGTCGGGAGATCATCGCTACCACGCACGGAGACTCGGTCACGCCAGCCAGCCCGTACGCCTCGGTCATTAGCGCAAAGCCGCCACCGCTTGTGCCGCACATGGCTCGCGCGCCGGCGAACGACGCGCCCACGACCATGTTCATGGCGGCGAGCTCGTCCTCGGTGTGCTTGACCACCACGCCCATGTCGTCGCCGTGACGTGCCATGAAATGCAGGATGCTCGAGGCTGGTGTCATGGGATATGCGCAGTACATGCCCAGTCCCGCGGCCAGAGCGCCAAGACCGATCGCCTCGTTGCCGTCCACCAGGATCTGCGCATCGACGTCTGCGAGCGGTGCGAGCGGCTCGTGAGGACAGGTCGCTTTGGTCCCATATTCGTAGGCTGCAGTGGCGATCGTGATGTTCTGTTCGGCGATCTCCGGCGCTTTGTGTGCGAACTGCTCGCGCAGAGAGTCGGCCAATGTCTCAAGCGGGAAGCCCAGATACCCAAGGACTGCAGCGTTGGCCGCGGTGTTGCGCATGATCTTGACGCCGCCCTGTTCTGCGACGATCTCGGTCATCGGAACCGGAATCCCGCACACGTGGTCCGGCACACCTTCGATCTCACTGATGTCGAAGTCCTTGGGGTCGAAGATGATCGCCGCACCCTGAGAGAGTTCGTTGAGATGCAGTCCAACGGTCGCCTCGTCGAGCGCCACAAGTACATCGACCGGCTCGACGTGGCTGAATATCTCCCTGTTGCTCACGCGAAGGTGGTAGCTGTTGTGACCGCCCTTGATCAGCGACGGATACTCCGTCAGGTCGAACGTCCGATATCCGGCTCGCATGAACAGCCTGGCGAACGTTTGTCCGGCAGCCTTGATTCCGAACCCTGCAGGTCCGCCGATCTTGATCCGTACCTCAAGACCATTATCTGGAACCGATGACGACATTCGAGCCTCCTGGTCGTTGTGATCGATGCGTGGAGCGCGCCACGAGGACTCCACTCGTGTAGGTTTGTTCCCTATACTGACGGCGTCGACCAAGTGACGTGCGATAATCGTGTCACATAGAGCGCGTACCGAACACAGCGTGTGTTCGCCAGGGGAGTCAAGCATGGCAGAAGCGTCTGACATGAACGTGGATTCAACGACAGCCGACAGGCCAGTGGTCGCACTGGGTCTGACCGGTTGCATTGCCGCATACAAGGCGTGTGAGATCGCTCGCGCGCTGGTGAAGCGCGGCGTCCGAGTCATTCCGCTCATGACCGAGGCTGCGACGCGTTTCGTCGGCCCGCTGACGCTGCGCACGCTGACCGGTGAGCAGGTCGCGTCGTCGTTGTGGGAGGATCCGGGGACTGCGCAGGTCCATCACATATCGCTGGCGCAGGAGATCGATGTGTTCGCGATCGTTCCATGTACTGCGAATGTCGTCGCCAAGCTCGCTCACGGGCGGGCCGACGATCTGCTCACGACCACCGCGCTGGCCACAGAGGCCCCTTTGGTGATCGCGCCAGCCATGAACACCCACATGTGGCGTGCCGAGGCGACTATAGAGAATCTCAATATGCTGCGTTCTCGGGGATCTGTCATTGTGGAACCGGAGAGCGGAGAGCTTGCCTGCGGAGACGTGGGCGAGGGACGGCTCGCCCCGCTGGAGGCAATCGTAGAGGCGATCATGGCCGAGGTGGAGCGCGCGCAGGACCTTGCGGGCGTTCGAATGCTCGTTACCGCCGGGCCGACGAGGGAACCGATCGACGCCGTTCGCTTCATCGGGAATCCCTCGTCGGGCAAGACGGGGTACGGCGTTGCTCAGGAAGCTGCCCGTCGCGGCGCGCATGTCACGCTCGTCTCAGGCCCGACTGAACTGCCGGATCCCTTTGGGTGCACGACCGTGCGAGTCAGCACGGCGGCGGAGATGCTCCAAGCGACCGTCGAGGCGTACGCATCGTGCGACGTGGTGGTTGCGTCGGCGGCGGTCTCCGATCTTCGTCCCGTCTTCGTGTTCGAGGGCAAGATCAAGAAGTCCGCCTCTCCCTCGAGCGTTGAGCTCGAGCGAACCGAGGATATCCTGGCTCAGATGGGGCAGGACAAGGGGGAGCGGTTGCTCGTGGGATTCGCGGCCGAGACGGACAACGTGTTGTCATATGCGCGTGAGAAACTGGTCGCAAAGAACCTGGATCTGATCGTGGCCAACGACGTGAGTGTCCCCGAGGTTGGTTTTGGTGGGGACATGAACACGGTGAGCATCATCTCGGCCGATGAGGTCCAGGAGCTTCCGCACATGTCCAAGCGCGCGGTTGCCCGCGTGCTGCTCGATAGGATCGCGCAGATGCTGGGATCAGGCCAGTAGCTCCATCCTTGCTACAGCTGTCCGACTTGAAGGAGGACTCATGACTCTCACTGGAAGCGCAAAGAGGCTGTGTGCCTATATTGGCGAAGCCGGTCTCTACGAGGATCGCCCGCTCTATGAGGCGCTTATCGAACAGGCACGGATTGCGGGATGCGCGGGTGCGACTGTGATGCGCGGCGTGTGTGGATACGGTGCGACCAGCCGCGAGCACGCAAAGCATGGGCTGCGCATGTCCATGGACAGGCCGCTCATGGTTCACGTGATCGACAAGACGCACAGGATCACTGCGCTGGCAGAGGTGTGGGCTGCGATGCTCCCGGACGGTCTTCTGACCGTGGAAGACGTGGATGTTCTGCTCTATCGCGCGGCTTCCGGGCAAGAGCCTGAATAATTAGGCTTGAAGCGAGAGCGATGGAGCCGTAACATAGTGCATCGTTGCTTCGGCGACATCGGGCTGTAGCGCAGTTTGGTAGCGCACTTGACTGGGGGTCAAGGGGTCGCAGGTTCAAATCCTGTCAGCCCGACCATCAGAACTTGCAGGTAGAGGGCTTGTTTCGGGAAACCGGGGCAGGCCCTCTGCTCGTCTTCGGGGCACTTGTCGTAATACCGTCGTAATAGCGCTTCGATTTCGCCGGGCAATGAGCTTTCACGTCAGAGGCCGATGATTTTCGCCATGGACGCCATCGCCGCCCTCTTGCTGTCTGAAGTCGTGTGCACGTAGATGTCGCCCGTGATAGCTACGCTGGAGTGGCCAAGAATCTCGCTGACAACCTTGATGTTCTCGCCGCCCTCCATCATTGCGCTTGCCCATGAGTGCCGCAGCGTGTGAACGCCGGCGCCCTCGATCTTTGCCTTCTTCGCCGCCGCCTGCAGCGTCCGGTAGATGTTGCGAGGATCCACGGGCTTCCCGAACGCCGTGGTGAACACGACGCCGGTCTTCTCCCACATGTTTGCCGCCGCCGTGGCTTCCCGCGCCTGGGCATCCTTGTGACGCGCGAGCAGATTGATCACCTCAGGCGCCAGTTCGATGGTTCGGCGCGACTTCTCCGTCTTCGTGTCGGTGACGATCAGCTGACCGTCAACGCGAGCGAGGGTGCCACGGATCCGCAAGGTCGCGCCGAGGAAGTCAACGTCCTTCCAATGGAGGGCTAGGGCCTCACCGCGGCGCATTCCGGTGGCGGCAATGAGCGCAATCACCGCATGGTTGCGAGAGGAACTCGCTGCTTCAAGCAGGCTTCGCAGTTCGGCGGGGGAGAGATGCCTGGCCTCTTTGTGCGGCGGGACCGGCCGATCGACCAGTTCCGCGGGGTTGCGGGCAAGCAGGCCATCTCGCACGGCTCCTGAGAGCGCAAGACGCAGGATGTGGTAGATCTGTCGCACGGTTGACTCGGCCAGGCCCTTGCCGCGCAACCGGACAATCAAGCGATCGATATCGGAGGGCTTGAGCTTGTCGAGCGCGACCCTACCTATGGGGTCTGGCTCGATGTGTAGTCTGGAAAGCGTCTTGTAAGCCGACTTCGTCGTGGCCTTCCGAGGTTTTGCTTCTAGCTGGACGGTCTTCCACTCGGCCATCCATGCCGCGACCGTGACCTTGGCGTCCTTTGCCGGTTGCCCCTCCTCTAGGCGTCGGATCTGCTCCTTCATCTCATTGCGTGCATCGGTCTTCGTGCGACCGACGGCCCGAAGTCTGTGGCCGTCCCGCATCACTTCGTATGACCATCCACCGCCCGATCGCTCGGTCCAGGAGCCGTCCCCCTTCGACCTCTTGCCATCGACTCGGTAAGTTCCGTCTTCGCAATAGACTCTCTTGCCCATTTCACTTGCCCCTCTTCGTAGTCTGCTGACTCAGGACTTCTGCGCGGTGACGCCGCTTGCGGCAACGGTCACTGCAGGTCTGTCGGTCCGACCGTGTCTCCGTGGAGTCCCACCATTCGCCGCACTCGGGACAGGAGCGGTACTCTCGGTTCCCATCGACGGCGAGGGCGAACTGCAGCCACATCGCGCCGATCAGTGATGAGACCTCGAACGTCAGTCTGAGCCCACCGGCTTGTGCGCTACTGACCTCCATCGCAACGTCAACTGAACCGCACATTTCTGTAATCAGTGTTGCGAGGGCCGACCGGAGGATCGCGTCAGGGGAGCTGGACTTCGAGGCGTATCCGAGCCAGCTGTATTCCCCACCGATGGCCGGAATCGCGCTCGGATGTACTCCAAGAGCCAATTGCAGCTTCCCGATGCGCCCCTTGATTCTCATGCAAGGGCGACGTGCGGAATCGTCAATGACGCCATCAGGTGTGGCCGTCAGAACAAGGTCAGCCCCGATCACGTCTCGCGAGCGCCCTTCGTTGAGCGCGTCCCAAAGACGCAGCGCAAAGGCGAGGAGCCCACGATGGGCCCGCCACACGGCAAACGTGTTCCCAACGCCGTCGAACCCCGAGCCTTCATCTAGGCCATCGTCGTGCGATAGCACCCTTCCATTCCGGACAAGGTAGTCGGCGTCGTATAGGTCACCGTACCTGCCGGCAAACGCGGCAAACGCGTCCTCCGTGTCTGGCAAAGAGGCAAACGTGCGAAAGAGCGCGAGTTCGGATTTGAGGGGTCGGTAGGTCTCGTCGGCGCTGAAGCCGCAGAGCACTCGAAGACCCTCAGAGCCGACCCAATGCGGGTTGTCCACGCGTGACCACTCGAACACGACGTGCGAGGCGGGGGACAATTCAGTGCTTCTGGCTGTCACGGCTATGTCCTGTCTATCCGTCTTCACTTATTCCGACACGGACACGATACTACGCATAGGACAAGCCGTGAAGCGAAGGGAACAATACATGCTCATGATTCAGAAGCTGCGAGAGGACAAGAGACTCACGCGCTCCGCACTGGCGCGTCTTGCCCTCATGCATGCGGCAACTGTTGGACAGATCGAGAACAGGTACATCGGCAAGCCCTATGCGTCGCAGCTCAAGAAGCTCGCCGTCGCCCTCGAATTCGGTGGCGACCCGCGTGAGCTGCTTGTCGAGATCGAGAAGCCGTGAACGCCGTCAGCGCACAAGGCCGCCTCCTGTATCCCGTCCGCGAAGCAGCCGCGCAGCTCGGTATTCAGCGAACCAGCTTGTACGCGCTTCTGAAGGGCGGAGAACTTGAGCGGGTCAAGATAGGTCGGAGGACGCTGGTTACGGCTGGCAGCCTCGTCGAGTACGTCGACAGACTGCGAGAGGCGGCCGCAGATGACCGCCAGTGATCCGCCCGCTCAGACCGCCGATGACCTCGATGTCGAGCGGGGCAAGGCTTACGCCACAGTGCTCAGGATCAAGGATGTGTCGAGGGAACTCCAGGTTAGCGTCGGGCGCGCTCGCGAGCTCGTCAGCTCGGGGAGATTACCCAGAATCCCAGGACTCGATCGCAAGACGATTCGTGTCTCCCGGCAGGCCCTCGACGCGTTCATCAAGAGCGGCGCCAACAAGTGAGTGCGCAATGCCACCCGAACCGGGACGCGATATCGCCTGGACAAGCACTGAACCGGCTGACCTAGTTCATGAGCATCTCGGTCATGAGCGCCGTCATCAAACGCTATGGCGGCAAGCCTCACCTCAAGCTCACGCTACTGATCCTGGCTGACCGGGCAAGTGACGACGGCTTCTGCTGGCCGTCGTACGACGAGCTCGCGGGCAAGCTTGGCTGCTCAAGACGTTCCGCGATCAACAACGTCAACGACCTCATCGCAGCCGACCTACTGAAAATCGTCGCCAAGGGTGGTCGGTTCACCGATCCGCAGACCAAGAAGCACCGTGGATTCTCCAACCGTTTCGTCATCAACGTCTCAGCAATCGAGGCGCTGCCTCTGCTCTACCAACCGCGGCGGAGTTATCCACAAGGCGTGGTGGACGGGTGCAGCGCACTGCAGAAC
>JAQIBK010000022.1 GCA_027859125.1 Actinomycetota bacterium
CCTTGTTCGGTGTCGTCTTCGTCCATCGGACGATGGCGGCGCCCCACGTGAGGCCAGCGCCGAATCCAACGAATGCGACTGTGTCGCCTCGGGCGATTCGCCCGCTAGTATACAGGTCGTCCAAGGCGAGAGGAATCGAGCCCGAAGATGTGTTGCCCGTGGTCTCAACGTTGGAGATCACGCGGTCCAAAGGCATGTCCAAGCGTTCGGCAGCGGCACTGATGATTCGCTGGTTCGCCTGATGAGGGATCAACCAGTCCAAATCCTCGATTGTGAGACCTGACGCCTCGAGTGCCTCGCGTGTCACATTGGGGATGATCCGAACTGCGAACTTGAACACATCACTCCCGACCATTTTGATGTACTGATCATGCACTTCGAGAGACTCATGCGTGATCGGTGTGGCCGATCCACCCGAGGGGATGATCAGCATGTCCCGACCGCTACCATCCGCGCCTATCACTATGCCCATGACTCCGGGCTCATCAGAAAGCTCGAGGACTACCGCGCCCGCACCGTCACCGAATAGCACACACGTGGCACGATCGGTGAAGTCGGTATAGCGCGTGAGTGTGTCAGCACCGATAACGAGCACGCGCTGTGCTCGTCCGGACTCGATAGCCGTGACACCGGACTGGAGTGCATAGATGAAGCTCGTGCAAGCGGCATTGATATCGTATGCCGCACAGCTGAGTCCGAGTTGATCCTGGATCAGACATGCAGCCGACGGAAACACATGGTCGGGACTCGATGTGCCGACGATGAGAAGATCGATATCGCCTGCAGCTATGCCCGCGTCCTTGATCGCTGCAGCCCCTGCACGTGCACCCAGATGAGATGTCGCATCCTCGGGGGAAGCGATGCGACGCTCCTTGATCCCGGTTCGAGTGACGATCCATTCGTCGGACGTGCTCACCATTCGCTCGAGCTCCGCATTGGTGAGCACGGTCTCGGGTAGGTAGGAGCCTATGCCTGTGATGGCTGCGTGACGTGACATGTAACGGGTCTCCTAGACTCGAGGGGTGGCCCTGTGGCGTTCGAGTAGTGTACACGCATCTCTCATGCGGTCAACCAAGTCTAACCCTCAGTCGTGACAGCGGACGAGATGGTCTCGGTCAGTTCGCCTCTGACAGCTTGTGACGCCACGCGGATCGCAGACGTGACGGCTCGCGAGCCGGAACTCCCGTGCCCGATGATGCACACGCCTCGAACGCCGAGCAAAGGTGCACCGCCATAGGCTTCGGGGTCCAGGCGTTCCTTGAGACGCGTCAGCGAGGGTTTGAGTACTGCAGCTGCCAACTTGTTCGACAGAGATGAGGTCATCGCATCCCGAATCTGTCCCATAAGACTCTTGGATGTGCCCTCTAGCAGCTTGAGGACGACATTGCCGGTGAATCCGTCAGTGACGATGACATCGACAGTCCCTGCGGTCACATCGCGCCCCTCGGCGTTACCGACGAAACCGGGCACTTGCTCGGTCATGGCATGGTGCGCCTCCTGGGCCAGCATCGAGCCCTTCGTGGGCTCCTCACCGATATTCAGAAGAGCGACACGAGGCTCCAGGACACCAAGGACTATACGGGCATACGCTGCGCCCATGTGTGCGAACTGAACCAGATTCTCCGCCTTCACATCCGCATTCGCCCCGACATCGAGCAGAACGAGAGGGTGCGCTGAGGTTGGGATCACTGTCGCGATAGCTGGACGCGATACGCCCCTGATCCGTCCCATTCCAAGAGTGGCGGCAGCCATCACAGCTCCAGTGGAACCCGCAGAGAAGAACGCGTCGGCCCTCCCCTCGCGCACCAAGCCGCAGCCAACGACGATCGATGAGTCCCTCTTGGCTCGTACGGCTTGCGCGGGATGGTCCTCCATGCCGATCACCTCAGTGGTCGCATGTGCAGCACATCTCTCATGAAGCGCAGCGAACGGTCCTATTGATTCGGACGCTCCCGTGAGAATGATCAGCAGTTTCGGGTCGGCCGCCAATGCGTCGCGAACTCCATCGAGGATGGCCTCGGGTGCGCTATCTCCGCCCATGGCGTCGATGCAAACAGTCACGGTTCGAATATCAGTCATGTATGCGAGTCCCTTTTTGTCGCGAACGATCACAGCAGAGAGTCAAGAACTTCATCAATGTTGACCGCAGCGGAGAACATCGCGCGTATTCTATCAGCCTTCACAGGATCATGGAGTCGAATGCGACCAAGAAGCGCTTCCATCTTCTCGACCGCGGACAACGTGTCCATTCCGACCAGTATCATCGGTACGCCGAGCTCCTCGGCGCGGGAGAGAACGAGCGAGCTTGGAGGCAGGTTGCCCGTCAGAATGATGCAGCGCGTGTCCGTCTCAAGTGCAGCGAGCTGAACGTCCGCTCGGTCACCACCGGTGATCACTGCCTTGTGGATCTTGCGCCTGAAGAAGCGCAGCGCCTTGTCCTGCCCCATTGCCCCCACCATGAAGTTCTCAACCGGCGACTCGAGGTGCTCGTCAGCGCACAGAACCGTTCCGCCCAAAGCCTCAACGATCTCAGAGACCGTCGCCGAGGAGAGGAGTGGATCATGACCCATCACGCCGAATACTGTGACACCGGCCTTCTCGAGATAGTCACTGACCGGACCGGCGTAGAAATCATGTACGGACTCCCGCACGGCGTTGAACACGACGCCCAGCAGACGATCGCCCAGGCAGTCTGCAACGAACAGGATCTCATCAGGAAGATCCTCGCTCGTGGGCTTGTGAACAAGAAGGACTCTGGCATCGAGCCGGCTGGCGAGATCGCACAGAGCCAAACCTGCCGCGCGGCCCTGATCCACATCGCTGGGTCCTTCGACTATCACACTGTCTGCGTCCGCACTGACTCGCGCATATGCCGAGGAGACAGTCTCGCCCAGATCCTGTGCACGACCTGTGAGAACGTCCTCGACCAGACGGCGCGAGCGGACCACCGGGCAGACGTCAGCGAGTGATGCGGAGACCGACGCCAAATGCATGAGATACGCCGCATCTTCGTCTGTCTGGACACCGTCGACGACAACAGGCATCGTGCCGAATGGCTTGAAGTACGCGACCTTGCGCCCGGCGTCAGAGAGTTCCGCGAGCATGGCGAGACATATCCCGCTCTTGCCCGAGTATGCGGTCGTCGATGCGATCATTATCGTGTCCATCATTGGCCTCCGATACCGATGCGAATGTCCGCAGCAACACAGCCATGTCCAGCGTCGCTGACGATGAGCGGATTGATGTCCAGCTCGATTATCTCCGGGAAGTCGGTCACAAGTCTTGAAATGCGTTCGATGACGTCCGTCACTGAGTCCAGATCAGCCGGACGCTGTCCTCTAGCGCCACGCAGAAGTCCAAAGGATCGAATGTCACGCAGCATGTCACGAGCCTCTCTCGGACCCACGGGGCACAGTCGGAAAGTGACATCCTTCATGACTTCGACGTATATGCCACCAAGACCGAACATGAGCATGGGACCGAACTGGGCATCACGGTCAACGCCTATGATGACCTCGCGGCCCGCACTGACCATCTCCTGGATCTGCACTCCCCAAATGACGGCGTCAGGCATGCGCGACCGAGACTTCGCGATGACGTCGTCATACGCGTCCTCGAGCTCTGCGGGGTTCTCGATGCCCACACGAAGGCCGCCGACATCACTCTTGTGAAGTATGTCAGGACTTGCAATCTTCATGACCACGGGGTAGCCGGCTTCTTCGGCGAAACCGAGAGCCGCCTCGAGATTGCGAGCCAGTCCACCTTTCGGGACGGGAATCCCATAGGCCTCAGCGATCTGAGCTGCACGCTCTTCTGCAATGAATGCGCGCCCCGCGGTCTTGGCTTCGGCGATGTAGCCCGCGACAGTCTCCTTGTCCACGTTGAACACACGTGGTTCATCCACCGGCCTTGTCAGGCGCTCGCGGTGGCGCTCCATTGCAGCGAGAGTGGCAACTGCTCGCTCGGGGAACGTGTAGACCGGTATGCTGCCGGCTCGGAGCACATCCCATGCCTCCTTGACACTGTCGTGGCCCATGAAACAAGCGACTGTGGTCACGCCGCTCTTTCGAGCCGCACTCACAAGCGCACGCGCAGTTTTGACAGGCTCAGTGGTCGCTTGAGGCGTCAGGATCGCCAAGACCGCTCGGACGTTGGGGTCGGCGTACAACGCGGCAGCAGCGGCCTCGTATCGGCTGGCAGGAGCATCTCCGAGTATGTCCACGGGGTTGTACAGCGCCGCAGCGGCAGGAAGCACGTTCCGAAGCGCGTCAATGGTGTCATGCTCGAGTGAGGAGATCACAACCCCTGCTCGTTCGCAGGCATCAGTGGCCATGACGGCAGGCCCGCCTGCATTGGTGAGTATCGCCACTCCGGGACCATCAGGAATCGGTTGAAGTGAGAAGCCGGTCGCCAAGTCGAACAGGTCCTGGACCGACTGAGCTCGTATGATGCCAGCCTTTCGGAATGCCGCATCGTACGCAGTTTCCGAGCCGGCAAGACTCCCGGTATGTGACGAAACAGCTCTTGCTCCAGCGTCTGATCCGCCAGACTTCAGAACTATGAACGGCTTGTCCGCACTGAGCTGACATGCGGCACGAACGAAATCCAGGCCGCTGCTGACCGACTCGAGGTACGCGACCACGACTCGAGTCTCAGGATCGACCCACCATGCTTGAACCAGATCCGTCTCCGTGATGTCCGCTTTGTTCCCTAGAGAGACGAAGTGGGACAAGCCGATTCCTTCCCCGGCTGCCCAATCCAGAATCGCTGTGCCGAGTGCCCCGGATTGAGACATGAATCCTATGTGTCCGCGGGGGGGCATGCCGGCGGCGAATGAGGCGTTGAGGCTCGCAGGAGTTGAGATCAGGCCAAGACAGTTGGGGCCGAGCATTCGAATGCCGCCCGATCGCGCATGCTCGAGAAGCTCTCTCTCCAGAGCGCCGCCCTCAGGACCTGCCTCCTTGAAGCCCGCAGAGATCACGATCACCGATTCGATACCAACTTGCGCGCACTCGTCGATCGTCTGAGAAACGAAGCGCGCTGGAACGACTATGACCGCGAGGTCAACGTGACCCGGCAGCTTCAGAACGGAGGGATAGCATCTGTGCCCGTCGATCTCTTCGGATCTGGGATTCACCGGGTACACCGATCCAACGAACCCGTCATTCAGCAGATTCGCGAAGACGTGGTGTCCGACCTTGGCGTGGTCGCGCGCGGCGCCCACGACCGCGACCGCCTTTGGCGAGAAGAACCCGTCCAACACCTGGTCGCGTGCCTCCCCCTTGGACACAAACGAACGACGCCCGCCGGGCGGCGGGCGTCGTGATGGTGCATTGCTCGACTAAGAGGTCTCGATGACCTCTTTGCCGTTGTAGTACCCACATGCAGGGCACACCCGGTGCGGCAGCTTGGGCTGATGACACTGCGGGCACGCGGCCGTCGTCGGTGCATCGATCGAATGCGTTGCGCGACGCATGTCGCGTACCGATCGCGAGGTTTTCCTCTTGGGAACTGCCATTGTGGTGCTCCTTTCGACGCGCGCCACGCGCGTGCAAGTGTTCAGATCATGGCGGCGGAGCCGCACGAGCGAGAATGATACCACAGCATTAGGGTCAGTCGGCAAGCATTGACCCATCAGTCATTGCCGTCGGCCTCCACCTCGTTCTCTGTGAACATACCCTGGAGAGAGGAGAACGGACTCTCTTTTGTGTAGCTGGACTCACATTCACACGAATCAACGTTCAAGTCAGTCCCGCATTCGGGGCACAGGCCCATGCAATCCGGTCTACAGAGTGGCGCGAACGGTGCCTCAATGACTATCGCCGCCAGCACCAAGGGAAGCACGTCAAGGTTGTGCCCTTCCAAACACTCGAGGTCATCCCCGTCATTCGCTGAGTCTTCTGAGTCGCGCGAGCGCGTCAACAGATAAGTTGAGATCTCGCCAGTGATGGTGTGATCGAAGGACTCTGCGCACCGAGAGCATGGCACGCGCACCTGTGCAGCGGCCGTGCCCTCGACGAGAACCCCGTCGCCCGTATTCGTGATCAGCAGTTCGACCGACACCGGCTCACGAAGCGTGAATGTCACATCGCCGACAGCGATCTCACCCATATCAAGCCGATCCTCGACGATCAGGCTCTCGCCCGCGCGATCGAGGATCGGTGTCAGGTCGATCATGTGGTATTCCAAAGGAGCGCTCCGTCGACTACTGGCGCTGACCGACCTTGCCCTGCAGTCGGTCACGCCCACGCTGCACGGCGGTCAGAAGCTTTCCTAGATTGACTTCCAGATTGGCGAGCATCTCGTCGGCGTAGTCCTCTGCGCCGAGTCGAATCTCGCGTTCCTTGGTTCGGGCATCAACGAGTATGGACGCAGCTTCCTGCTGCGCGATCTTGACGACCTCCTGCTCGCTGGCAAGCGCCTGGGCACGGTCACGAGCCTCCTCGAGAACACGATTGGCCTCTTTCTCGGCCTCCTCGAGCATCTCCTGACGCTCCTTGACTATCCAACGCGCCTGCTTGAGCTCGTCCGGGAATGTCGCTCGAACCTCATCGATGATCTCGTAGACCTTCTCGGGGTCAACCATCTTGGAACTCGAAAACGGCATCGAGCGACCGTTGTCCACGAGCTCTTCGATGCGATCGATCAGGGCCATGATATCCATGAACGTCCTCCCCTAACGGGATAGTGTCAGCCGAGCTGTGAGCGCCACGAGAACGACTTCGGGAACCAGTCCCCTGACCGGTCCGTTGTGTCGGGCGATCTCCTTGACCGCCGAGGAACTCAGGTACATGTATTCAGGTATCGCCATGATGAACATGGTCTCGATACTACTGTCTATCGAGTAGTTCAACTGTGCCATCTGGAACTCACGTTCGAAATCCGTTACTGCACGCAGTCCCTTGATTATGACAGTTGCACCGACTTCTTCGGCAAAGTCCACCAAAAGATTATCAAAAGGTTGCACCTTAACGTTGGAAAGATGCTGAACTGCAACACGCACGTGCTCACAACGCTCATCGATCGAGAAGAGTGGGCCGCCCCCCTTTTCAGGGCTGACTGCAACACCGACGACCAGTTCGTCGAAGAGTGAGGCAGCGCGTTCGATTATGTCCAGATGTCCCGCTGTTATCGGATCGAACGTTCCTGGACACATGCCCCGCTTCACTGGCTCCCACTACCTTCCGCACGATACGCGATCGTCACAGCCGTCGAACCGTACCGCTTTGTGAACACAGTCCCCATGTCCTCAGGTAGGTCCGGCAGTGTCTTGGATGCATGCTCCCATACCACTGTGGCACCGGGAGCCAGCGCGCCAGATTCCCGAAGATCATCGACAAGTGCTCTGACCTCGGACGACAAGATTCTATAGGGAGGGTCGAGAAAGAGCAATGTGAAGGGGCTTCCGGGGATGCGACCACTGGCGCGCTGAAACGAGTCGCCGCGAACAACAGACGCGGCGTCCTGCACGCCGAGAGCCTCGATATTTCGACTTAGGGCATTGATCGCCGCACTGTCGCGTTCAACGAATGTGGCTCTCGCCACTCCGCGTGAAAGTGCCTCTAGACCGAGCGCTCCGCTGCCTGCGAACAGGTCGAGCACGTTGTCCTCACCGCGCAGCAGGCGGCGCGAATCAAGCGCGCTGAACGTGGCCTCGCGCACCCGATCCGAGGTGGGTCTCGTTTCGGTGCCCTTTGGGGCCACCAGGACCCGTCCCCTGTACCGACCAGCTACGATCCTCATCCGCTGCTCACCCATTCCCAGGCAGCACTGAATCGGTCGCGCGCCACGATGCCCAATGGAACGTTAGCAGGATGCTCGAGAGCGGGGTCCGATTCAATGATCCGCTTGGCGATTCCTCTGGCCTGCTGCAGTATCTCACCGTCAAAGACGATAGATGCGACACGCAGTTCGGGCATTCCGTGTTGCCTGTCTCCAAGAATCTGACCTTCTCCTCGGAGTACAAGATCACGCTCTGCGAGTTCGAAACCGTCATTTGTGTCCGCGATAGCTCGCATGCGCGCGCGCCCGCCATCTGTCTTTGGATCCGCAAACAGCATGAATTCACCGGCGGACTCCCCACGTCCGACACGACCACGAAGTTGATGCAGCTGCGCAAGACCGAACCTCTCAGCATCCTCAACGATCATCACGGTGGCATTGGGAACATCGACCCCGACCTCGATGACGGTCGTGGAAACAAGAACGTCGATCTCTCCCGATCGAAAGCTATTCATGGTCGCGGTCTTCTCGTCGGAACGCATTCGTCCCGTTAGAACCGCCACGCGCAGTCCAGGAAAGACCTCCGATGACAATCTCGTTGCCTCGTCTGTGGCGGCCTTCGCCTGCGCGGTGTCAGACTCCTCAACAAGCGCACAGACCACGTAAGCCTGATACCCCTCTGATACGGCCTCACGAATTCGATCGTACGCCTGGGATCGGTGACGCTTGTCGATGATGCTGGTGGACACTCTGGGGGCGCCCGCACCGTGAGGCCTCTGACGCAGATAGGAGACCGCCAAGTCACCGTACAGGGTCAGAGCCAGCGACCGCGGAATAGGAGTCGCCGACATGACGAGCAGATCGGCAGACCCGCCCTTCTCTCGGAGTGCTAGTCGTTGGGCTACCCCGAAACGGTGCTGTTCATCGACTATCGCAAGCGTCAGGTTCTTGAACGACACAGACTTCTCGATCAGGGCATGCGTGCCGAACAAGACCTGGAGCGTACCGTCTTCAAGGCAGTCGAGGAGCCGCTGCCTTTCCGCAGCCGTTGTGGCGCCAGTGACACAGCCCCACTCGATGTTCGCCGCGTCAAGCCATGGGCCGACCTTCTCGGAGTACTGCTGCGCAAGCACCTCGGTCGGGGCCATCATTGCCGCCTGTGAGCCGCTGTCAGCTGCTGCCGCAAGAGCGTGCGCGGCAACAAGCGTCTTGCCAGTGCCAACGTCCCCCATGAGCATGCGATTCATCGGGTGCACTCCGGACATGTCCGACAGCACGTCCCGTATTGCCGCGCTCTGGTCGTCCGTCGGGTTGAATGGCACGGCGGCATCCAGAGCGCTGCGCTTCGGACCTGAAGTCTCATGAGCGAAACCTCGTCGTCCCTCGACAGCGGCATGCCTTCTTGCGAACAATCCGAGTTGAAGCATCAAGAACTCATCGAACACAAGTCGTCGTCTGGCGGATTCTGAGGCGCGCATCGTCTTGGGGAAATGGATGTCCCGGTAAGCGGTGTGCAGCGATACGAGATCGAGTTCCTCGCGGATGTCGGAGGGCAATGGATCCGGAATATCGGAGAAGTCCTCAACTGCGGCACATATGAGCCGTCTCAGCCAGTTCTTGGTCAACCCTTCGGTACTGCGATGCACAGGAATTATCCTGGTCACATCCTCGACCTCGTCCTCGTTGTCGAGCCGCTCCACGTACGGGTTCGTCATCTTCTTGAACCCGAAGTCGAACTCGACAGTGCCGGCGAAGGCCACGCTCTCACCGATACGAAATCGGTCAGCCATATACGCCTGGTTGAACCAGACCCCGAGAAGGACCCCGGTTCCGTCGACTATCGCAACCTCTACGATGGTCAAACGAGAACGAGGTTTCTTGACCTTGATGTCGTGAACTCTTCCCACTACCGTCGCTTCAGCACCTGTAGGAGCCTTGAGCAACGAGTACGTGGAAGTGAGATCGAGATATCTATACGGCACATGTCCGATGAGGTCACCAACCGTGTGAATCTCGAGCCGTGCCAGAAGAGCTGCTCGAGAGCCGTCAACGTATCGAGAGCTGACAACCGGGGCACTCCAAGAAGCGAATCGACCCGCACGATGCGTTGGGGCTGTGAGCGGGTCTGTCATGTGATCGCCCTAGTCGACCTTGTGGTAGGCGACGCCAACTGCCCTCGGACCAGCATAGGTACCGATCACTGATCCGATGGGGCCGGTACTGTCAAGATCGTAGACGGCGCCCGCGGCGTCTAGAGCGTGCTGCATTTCATCGGCCAGTCCGGTGTCGGTGCTGTAGAGCAGGGCAACCTTGATCGTGTGCGCCTTGGAGACCTCAGCTACGTGCTCGGCCAAAGCCGCCATGGCCTTTTTCAGACCCTTGACCTTCTTGAATGGCTCAATGCGACCTTCGTCATCGAAGGTGAGCACCGGTTTGATATTGAGAACAGAGGAAGCCAGTCCAGCAGCCTTGCCGGCTCGTCCGCCTTTAACAAGATACTCAAGCGTATCCAGAATGAAGAAGAGTGTCGTGTCATCCGACATCTGCTCGAGACGTGATGCCATCTCGGCACCGGAGAGTCCGGCGTCTCTGGCATCCACAGCAGCCTTCACCACGAGTGCGGTGGCTTGCGACACCATCTTGGTGTCGACAATGTGAACCGGCACTGTGGCGTTCTTGGCGGCCATCATCGCCGATTCATAGGTTCCGGACAGCGCCGCCGTTAGGTGGACGGACACGATCTCCTCGGCGCCCGCATCAACAGCCTTGGCATAGGCGACGGAGAAATCAGCCGGTGACGGCTGTGAGGTCTTGGGTAGCTGATCTGCGGAGACAAGCCTCTTGTAGAACTGCTCGGGCTCCATCTCGATCCAGTCCAGGTAGGACTGGCCTTCATCCTCAAAGTGGACTTTGAGTGGCACCATTTCGACATCGTGGTCAGCAAGCCATGAAAGAGAAAGATCGCAGGTACTGTCGCACACGATCGCCACTCGTGACATTGAAGAGCCTCGTTTCGTTGGGTGGAATTACTCGACGGCGATAATGACCGGATATAGGGGCTGACCGCCGTCGTGTGTCTCAACTTCGACGTCGGGTAATACCTTCTCGAGCTTCCCGGCAAGCACCTCGAGTTCGTCAGTGGAAATATCCTCTCCCCCGAGCAATGTGAGTGTCTCTCCGTCGCCAACGATCAGCTCGGCGAGCCGCACGGTGACATCGGTGACATCGTCACCGATCACCTCGATCTCATGATCGGTGATTCCTATGATCTGTCCTGCCTTGATGTCACCGGACTTGGCTACGGAGTCCTTGACCGCAGTGGTCACTTCGCCAGTGCGGACGCATGACGCCGCTTCCGTCATCTCCGCGATCGCGTCATCCATGTCCACCCCGGGATCGAATGCGAGAAGAGCTGCGAACGCTTCCGGCGCTGAGGTCGTGGGGACGACGGATACCCGCTTGTCTGACACGTCATTGACCTGTTGTGCGGCCATGATGATGTTCCTGTTGTTTGGCAGAATCACTATCGAATCCGCATTGATCTTCTCGCTTGCCGCGAGGAGTTCGGCTGTTGACGGATTCATGGTCTGCCCGCCGCTCACGACCACGTCGGCGCCCAAGCTGTGGAGAATCCTGTGCACGCCTTCTCCGACGGCGACCGTCACGAAGCCCACAGGCTTAGGGGCAGATGAAGCAGCGGACACTTCTGTGAGCTCTCTGGTGCGATCCGCAGTCTGTCGTCGCATGTTGTTGATATGGACTTCAGAGACTTCTCCAAGTGAGGTCATATGGGTCAGGACAGTACCGGGATCGTCCGTGTGCAAGTGAATCTTGAGCATGTCTCCTTCGCCCACAACAAGCTCAGAACCACCGACACCTTCCACGTAGGATCGAATTGTCTCCAGACTCAGGTCTGAACCGAAGAGCAGGAACTCTGTGCAGTAGAGATACTCATCGTCATCCCAGTCATTGACCAGCTCGATCATAATCTCAGAACCTCCCGTGCCGGCCATGAGGTCGATTTTCACGTCGTGTCCTTCGTATGCCGCTACCAGTCCCTCTGCGAGAATCGCCAGGCCGAACCCGCCGGCGTCCACAACCCCGTTCTCTTTGAGCACGGGCAGTAGCTCCGGCGTTCTCTTGACCGAGTCGAACGATGCCGACGTCACACGCTCAAGCATCTCGCCCAGACTGAGACCTTCGTCAATACCGGACTCAGCAGCCTCCGTTGAGTCCCGAAGAACAGTGAGCATGGTGCCTTCAACCGGCTTGCGTACAGCTTGGAATGCAACGGTCACGGATCGGCGCATGGCACGAGCGACAAGTGCAGAGTCCACCTCAGCCGCACTATCTATCTCCTCGCAAAGCCCGCGCAGGATCTGACTGAGAATGACTCCCGAGTTGCCGCGCGCGCCCATCAGAGAGCCATGGGTCACTGCGTGACAGACGGCCGCGATGTCGGAACCTGCAGGCAGTTCACTGACCGCCCCCACAACGGCGTCCATGGTCAGCGACATGTTAGTCCCAGTGTCTCCATCAGGCACAGGGAATACGTTCAGTTTGTTGACGTCCTCGCTCCGCTCCTTGAGCGCCGCGCTTGCGGCCTGCAGAAGCGTCTGGAACGTAGGTCTGTTCGTTTTGGCCATGCACCCTCTCCCGAGAGACTACTTGCGGACCTTGATTCCTTGCACGTGGACGTCTACACGGTCGACCTTCACATCGGCGGTAGTGGTGAGAACGTAGCGAACGCGTTCGGCAAGGTTGTGAGAAACCTCAGCGAGGTTCGTACCGTGCTCGATGATCACATAGAGATCTATGCTCACTGCTTCATCGGCTCCGGCGATGGAGACACCTTTGCGCAGCTTGTCGCGCGAGAGAGCCTGGGCCACTCCATCACGTAGTGTGGGACTGGCCATACCAACGATGCCATAGCATTCAAGTGCCGCGAAGCCCGCAAGGTCTCTGAGTACATCATTCGCGATCTGTACGGAGCCGTGAACTTTGCCGCTCATTCCATGTCCTTTCCGGTCGCGACCGGTTCCAATGCATTCAACTCGGCCACCAACCGGTCGAGAGGTACGTCATGCATCCCGGCGATATCGGATAGCCGCTCCGACCCGGATGCGATGCAGTTCGCGCATCGCAACCCGTGTCTCTCGAACACAGCAGACGCACCGGGATGTCCTGTCAGTACATCACGGATAAGCATGTTCGCTGTGAAGCGCTCTGCAGAGTACACTGACAGCTCTCCTCGGAAGCGTCACTTGGCCAGACCAGTATATCTGAAACCATTGGTGAACGACGGCTGTCGAAATGCGCCCTTGGAGTGAGACCTGCGCTTGTGACGCCACCCGTGGGTATGGTAGTATCATCGCGTTTTGCACCTGTTACGCTCGTGATATGAAATCCGTGCACTTCGGTGCATGGCTGTGAAGAGGAGTCCGGAGATGTCCCAGATCTGCACCGTTTGCGGCAAGAGCCCCAGCGCTGGTCGCAACGTCAGTCACTCGCACCGCGTGACCAACCGCATGTTCCACCCGAACATCCAGAAGGTCTCCGTTGTGGTCAATGGCTCGGTCAAGAAGATGAACGTGTGCACGAAGTGCATGAAGGCCGGCAAAGTCACTCGCGGCTGAGCTGCATGAACCGAGGGCCTAGCCCTCGAACCTTGGAACCCGGTCCGATCCTGTGCTCATCGAGTCCACGAAAGACTCGACGATGCGAGGATCGAACTGGGTTCCTGCGTTTTCAGTGAGTTCCCGGAGCGCACGGCGGGAATCCATGGCTGTTCTGTATGGGCGAGCCGAGGTCATGGCCACGTAGGCATCGCACACAGCCAGTATGCGAGCACCGATCGGTATGTCCTCGCCCTTGAGACCCTCCACGTAGCCAGTGCCGTCGTAGTGCTCGTGGTGGTGGTATACGATCGGAGCGACCGCGGCAAGAGTCGGCGCATCGCGCAGAAGATCCGCTGCTACAGCTGGATGCATCTGGATCAGTCCGTGATCCAGGGTCGTGAGACCCGCCCGTCGGCCACGTGGTGTGCCGCCTGCTGCCTCCATGCCGACATCGTGCAAGAGTGCAGCTATCTCAACCGAACGAACCTCCTGCGGGGAAAGGTCGATCGCCCTGGCCAGCATCCTGACGTACTCGACCAGGCGCTCAGTGCCGCCCATCGTGTACGGGTCCTTGGTCTCCATGGCCAACGCCAAGGTCTTGAGCGAGTCGAACATGAGCTGCTCAGCCGCCCCGACGGCGGAAGCGTTTCGCCAAGCTATCGCCACATGAGTTGCGAAGAGCCCGAGATCCTCCATGTGGCGTTCTGTGAAGCGAGCGGGCAAGGCATGACTGCCCACATTGAGCACACCAACAATGCCCTCATCGTCAGCCATAGGTACTGAAAGCGCTGACCTGACCAATCGACGTGCCGAAGAAGAGCGTGTTTGCGGGGCGTCCTCGATCAGCAGCGGCTTGCCGCTCGATAGCACCCATCCGGAGATTCCTTCGCCTTTCAATACGCGTGTGGAATCCACCACTTCGCGAGAAAGGCCCTTGCTCGCATGTATTCGCAGCACGTACTGATCATCCAGAAGCATGATGCTTCCGGACTCTCCGTCAGAGAACCGTAGTGCCGCCGCCAAGGCGTCATTGAGTAGCTCTTCGGGCCTGAGCACCCTGGAGAGCGCAGTGACGGAGTCCAGCAAAGCCCGCGTGGACCTCTCGCGGTCCTTGAGCTCATGAAGAGCGATCGCCGTGGACAAGTCCACGCCGTAATGCTCAAGCGTCTCATGAATCGCTTCTGAGTGAGGTCCTTCAGCGACAACGTCAACGCTGACGGCGCCATCAACGCTGGCCTCTCCCAATGGCATGGCAATGGTCCATAGCTGACCTCGACGTTCTCCGTCACTGATCGCTGATATGCGCTCAGTGCAGGTCGCCCCAGAGTCAATGGCATGGCCAACAGGCGTTCCAGCAAGAGAAGCGGGCGCAGTACCCGATGCAAATGGACCGACAGAAGCGAATGGTCGAGCGGTGCCAGTGGATTCATGCGCCGCCCAAAGCGTCACAGCGACAACTCCATGTTCACTGAGCTGATCGAGGATAGCGGTGACGAGACCGTGCGGATCCTGAGGTTCAATCCTAGGCCGCACTACGGGAACTGTGGGCGGGATAATCTCCTCGCGAACGCTGACTGGAAGTTGCTTGGACATGGCCACCAACGTGATATCGGCCAAGGTCACGGCGCACGCTGTCGCCACAACACCCCAGACCCACGAGTGACTGGAGATGCCCATCCACAACGCAGCGATCACGACAGCCAACAAGCCTATGGTCAATAACTTGCGAGACACTTCGTCGCGCCCACCCTCAGCAATCGTCAGAAGTCCAATCGGCCTCAGACTCTAAAGTATACGCCGTTGTCAGCACCAGGATAGCGCCGGCCGTGACTGTGACTGTTGCCGAAGCTCCAGTCACCACGTTGCTGATGCCGAGAGAACCGAGTAGCGGAAAAGTCGCGGAATCGAGCGGATAGCGCGCGCCCGTGCACGAAACACATGCGTTTGAGGTTACAGCCACTAACGAGAAGGCGCTCCCCCCCTGTACGAGCGTCACAGACTCACGCCCCTCAGATGCAAGCAGCCACATACTCGAGTCGGCGGAATGCAAGACAGGCTTGAGATCCGCGAACCGCGCAAAGGAGCCGATGGATGAGAGCGTGTGATCGAGACGTCCGCCGATGAAACCTGTGGCAACGATCTCCGTCACCCCGGATTCACGTGCCTGAGCAAGGGCGAGATCCAGGTCAGTGACATCCTTGTCAGATGGATAGAGAACTGAACGATCAGCGTGAGACTCCAACAACGACCTCTGCTTCAGGGAGTCCATGTCTCCGACCACGAGATGTGCATGCACTCCTGATTCGGCGCACAGATCCAGACCTCCATCGACCGCGATAACCAAGTCGACGGAGTCGACAAGAGATGCTACCCCCCGCGGGATCACATGATCAGGCGACGCCCCAACGAGCAATGCACGCATGACAGCTCCCTAACGATAGTCCGCTGCCCGTGACAGAGCGGGCATGATCAGAGCGATCGCCGCTAGACAGGCGGCTGCAGCGACAGGCACGTAGAGGTTGTACACGACTGAATATGCCCACGCCCTCGGGACATACAGATTGTACTGTGTGGAAAGGATCCACGCCTTCTGTCCCTCGGGCATATACTCAGAGAAGTAGACAGCGCCGGACACGACATGCATCGCATACCTTCCTGCAGCTCCGATCACAACGCCAGGGAGAAGTGCCGCCCAGACTCCACTTCTCATGGAGCCGGATTTCACTGCCCTCCGCCAAATCGGAGCAAAAAGTCCCGCCAGTCCGACGAGGGCGAATGCCGCGGGATAATCGAGCACGTACTGAATCGGATGCACAACATATCCATTGATCATCGCGTCAAGAACTCCGTACAACAGACCGCCTGTGGTGCCAACGAAGAAGCCTCGACGAAGAGCCAGTACGAACAACGGGAGCATCGCAAGAGAGATACCTCCGCCTTGGGGCATGTGGAACAAGGTCAGCAGACTCAAGACCACAGCCAGCGCGATCGTCAGTGCGATCTCCAGGGTGATGCGAAGTCGTTCGTTGCGCACGTCTCTCTCCGTCCGGTCTCATGCCACTTGGGCACTTGTATCGGGAGTGAGCTGACAGAGAGGCATGAACGGTCAGAATCGCCGCTGTGCTGGCTCCGCATTACCGGAACCGTCTTCTCGGTCGCAGTCTACGATGACTGCCTCTCAGCCGCGGTTATCGGCTCCCGACACGGTATGTGATTGCTTCGGGTGATGGTGACACACAACCGTCACGACTGCAATCCACACAGCAGTCGCTACTGCATCGCCTTCAGAAACGGATACGGATTGACCGCAGATCCTCCGTTGGGGTGAATCTCAAAGTGAAGATGCGGCGAACTCGCGCTGGCGTTCCCCGTCGAGCCCACGTATCCGATCACCTGACCGGCCCGCACTCTTCCGGACGTGACCGCATAGGAGTCCAAATGAGCATAGTAGAACCTCCACCCGTTATCCGACGTCAGCCAGATGGTCTGACCCCCTAGAGAACTGGACTTAGCCTGAACAGATCCACTGAGGACCGCCACGCATGGAGTGCCCTTCCTTGCCATGATGTCAGTGCCCTTGTGGGTTCGGCGACCACCGCTGCGCGAAGCGCCCCAGGTGTCGCTGAAGTAGTTGACGCCCTGAACCGGGAATGTCATCCCGTTCGCGCCCGGAGCACTTGTGCTCCCACTGCTTTTGGTGACTGCTGCCAGTTCAGCCTTGACACGATCGTATTCAGCCTCACTGGCCTTGAAATCAGCTTGCAGCGCGTCACGTTTGCGTTTCAGCTCATCGACCGTACGGGACCGTGTCTCATGCTCAGCCTGAAGAGCAGCTCTGTCATCGGTGAGCTTCTGACTCAGATCACGATAGTCGCGTACGGCCTGGGCGTCCGAGCGACCTATGCGCTGAAGATAGTCCAGCCTGGTGACCATATCCTGGAACGAGACAGAACCCAGTAGTAGCGACAAGTAGTCTGCGGGGTCTGATCTGTACATGGAGTTCAGACGCACATGAAGTTCACCCTGTGCAACATCGAGCTCGGCGGTCGTGTCAGCCAACTCCTCATCGAGGGCCTGTATTGAGACTTCGGTCTCGTCCAATTCCCAGAACGCGGAATCGTACTCTCGCCCCGCCTTGGTCAGATCAGCCTGGATGTCCGCCAACTGACTCTTGAGTCGTGCGGCATCCGAGGATTTTGAGGCGATTGCTGATTCCGGCAACAAGAGTACGCAAAGGGAGAGTGAGACCAATAGTGCCAGGACACTGTGAGCAAGCCTCCGACAACCGTTGACTCGTGGCATCTCGATCACATGTGATCCTGTGTTCACTGCACCCCGTACCTCTCTCCGAGGGCGCGGTATATGGAGCGTGCGACCGTGTCCGCCCAGGTTGGATCACGGAACGATGCCACGTCCGCATCGTCGGACAGCGATCCCAGTTTGATTCTGGCCGCGGGCCTAGCGATGGATGCCAGCACGGGATCGCTCGTCTCCGGACCCGCTGCGCAGCTCGGATACACGTCCATCAATGCGCTCACCAGATCGCTCGTGAGATCCAACGACCCGGCATCCGAATCGCTGCCAACGACGCTGCGTTGCGATGTGACGATCATTCCGCCCGCACCCTGCGCCAGAACGTCCAATCCGATTGCCACTGTCGCCGATGTCACAGTCGCGCGCGTCTGACGAACACTGGGCGCGGTGCGGGACTCGGCTGCAGAACGCGTCACTATCACGGCCCCTCCGGAGGCCTCGATCAATGACTGAAGCCGACGAGAAACCTCCAGTGAAGTGTCGACGTTTCCTTCAGGTACCGGCGCAGGATCCAGAACGAAGACTAATCCTGCCATCTGATACGGGAGCAGAACCGACGATGCACTTCCCTCTCCCGATATGGTCAGTCGAACAGTCTCTCCGGTTCGCACGGAAGTCCCGGGCGAAGGATACGACTCCAGCACGATATCCGGAGGCGAATCCGAGTCCATGACATCGATCTTGACCACAAGCCCATGGCCTTCAAGGATCGCTGTGGCACTCACGATGCCATTGCCCACGATATCGGGCATGACGAACTCCTCGGTGCCCGCCGACAGAGTCAGAAAGACCTCCGTATCGGACGGTACCTCCGCACCGGAAACAGGGTCCTGTTCGATCACCGCACCAAGCGGCTCTGAGGAGAACCTTCTCTCCGTGATGACACCGCTCAACCCAAGGCGGCTCAGCTCAACATCAGCCTGCCCTTCGGACATACCGGTCAGGTCGGGCACAACTACCGTGTCACCGAGTTCGAGCGCCACCAGCACACCGAATCCGGTGGCTACCAACAACGCGATGACTATGCTGGCGATGATGACCCATCGCGGTATGAGTGGGCGTCGCTCGGGGCGCTCGATAGATTCCATGATCAGAGTATATCTCGCGTGAGCGTTCGATGCGTTCGTGATAGTTGCGACCGAAGGATACAGTCGGTATGCTTCGATGCCCGTGACTCGCTCCGCTACCCGTGAAGGGGATCGCCAGTATGCCGGCATACGACTTCAAGTGCCAAGCCTGTTCGACCGTATTCGAGGTTATTCGTCCACTTGGTAAGACCGAGAATGTCGTCTGTCCTGAATGCGCAGGAGCGACCAAGCGTGTATTCTCCCCTGTCGGCGTTGTGTTCAAGGGTAGCGGCTTCCACAACACGGATTATCGACCGAAACCCCCGGTTGAGAGTGACTCGCCTGCCAAGAGCCCTGATTCCACCGAAGGCTCCACAAAGAAGGAGCCGACACCCTGTTCGGGCACCGGCTCCACTGCTTGCGATTCCTGTCCCGCGGCCGAATAGTCTTTCGGCGCGTTCACTAATCCATTCGCACCCAGAACTTCTCGGTGCCGGTGTTGTATACCGTATCGATGAATCGAACGGTCTTGCTCGATGCATCCATGGCAACAGAGTGAGTTCTGGCGCCCTTGCCGAAGTACTTCACGCCTCTTAGCATCTCGCCGTCCGTTACTCCTGTTGCTATGAACGCAGCTTCGTCGGTGGAAACCAGGCAATCCATGTCCAAGACACCGTCTATGTCACATTTGGACATGGTCAGGGCGCGGGCACGCTCCTCTTCATTGCGGAACTTGAATCGGCCCATGAACGTGCCGCCGATGCATCTCATTGCCGCGGCCGCCAGAACACCTTCAGGGGCAGCACCAATACCCATGTAGAGGTGAATGCCGGTGCCTTCGATGGAGGTAGCGACTGCGCCAAAGACGTCACCGTCCGATATTAGCCTGATTCGGGCGCCAGCTTGCCGCACCTCGTCGATCATCTCTTGATTCCGCTCTCGGTCCAAGATGCACACAACGATGTCGCCGACCTCTCGTTTGAGCCCGCGGGCGACCGCTATCACGTTCTCTGTCGGTGTGGCATCGACGTGGATCATACCCGCGGCATCCGGTCCGGTGGCGACCTTCATCATGTACGTGTCCGGCGCATGCAGAAGACTGCCCTGGGGACCGAACGCCAACACGGCGAGAGAGTTTGGCTGACCATACGCGGTCAGGTTCGTGCCCTCCAAGGGATCGACAGCTATGTCGATGAGCTCCCCCCCGGCTCCGACCTTCTCTCCGATGTACAACATCGGTGCCTCGTCGCGCTCACCTTCGCCGATCACTACCGTGCCTGAGATGTCCAAGACATCCATGGCCCTTCGCATAGCCTCGACAGCTGCATCATCTGCGGCCATCTTGTCGCCTTTTCCCATCCAACGACCGGCGGCCAGAGCGGCGGCCTCAGTGACTTCTAGCATCTCGACGATACGGGTTGTGCGCATTAGTTCCTCCTCGGCGAAAGTGATCTATGTACGGTTGATGAGGGCCACGAAATGACCATCGGGCCCGCCCTCCTCGGGAATGGACTGGAACCATCCCTCCCTCGTCACGAACCTCTTGAGGTCCGCGGGAACACGACTCTCGATATCTCCCTGCTCGAAACCCCCGTCGCTCGCGATCAGGAAGTCATTGACCACGTCCTGGTTCTCGCGGCGCGTGACCGTACAGGTCGAGTACACCACACATCCTCCTGGACGGACAAGGCGAGCTGACGCGCGCAACATGGAGGCGCCCATGTTCGCCATGGACTCGATATCCTCAGGAGTCACTCTCCAGCGCTTCTCGGGATGTCTTCTCAGAGTGCCCAGGCCAGAGCACGGCACGTCGAGCAGGACCACATCGCAAGAATCAGCCTGGATGACAGCTGTCAGAGATTCATGGTTCATGGCGTCAGCCACCGCGACCGATACGCCCGGGATGCCCAGGGTGTCCATACGCTCTTTGCAGACAAGGGTCTTGTACTCGTGTAGATCCGTCGCGACCACATCTGCAGGGCCCCCTTGTGCGTTGGCTAGAATCTGGATGAGAGCTGTCTTTGTTCCGCGACCAGCCGCCAGATCGGCGATGAGCATGCCGGGTGAAGGGGCAGCTGCGATCGTTGCCACGTGCGCCCCACGATCCGAGACCACGAAGTCACCGGTCTTGAGTGAAGCACTCCCGACGGCAGCAGCTGCATCACCCATGGTGAAGCAGCCCAGTGGGAGCGACGAGATCGGTTCGCAGCCCTCTGCGATCAGCTGTCGCTGCACCTCGTCGATCGATGCACGATACGTGTTGACCATCCCCGCCAATGGGGCGACCCCGTTGTCAGCCTCAAGCATTCGCATGGCAGTATCACGCCCAAGGTCCTCAACGAACAGCGAAACGAGCCACAGGGGATGTCCGGTGGCGCGAGCGAGGGATTCGTCATCGCTCGACGGGTCTCCCCAAGGAAACTCATCGGCCATCTCGGCTATACGACGCAGAGAGGCATTGACCAGGCCGGCGGCCTGCCGACGGATGCGTTTGGTTGCCTCGACGCCCTGATGCACCGCAGCTCTCGCGGGAGTGCGCATGAAGAGGATCTCGTATGCGGCCAGTCGCAGAACATCGCGAACGCCGGGTTCCAGGGAACCGGGCTTGCTGACAACGCGATCGATCGCTTCATCCAGGGTACCCTGCATGCTGGCGACTCCCAGTGTGAGCCTGCGGGCCAAACGCGCTTCCTGATCCTCCAGTTTCGCGGTGAGAAGAACTGCTTCGATCGCATCGCGCGCCCACGCATCTCGCTGACGGATCCTGGAGAGCGCTTGCAGTGCCACTGCTCTGGCAGGAGAAACACTCATAATATGCACTCCCAAACAGGAGACTCGCCAATACGCGTGCCGCGCACAAAACTCGAACCGTCCATGGTCTGACGACCCTCCGGTCGGATTTGGTCAAGGCGAATGGCCCCGTCGGCGAGACCGATGATGATCTCACCATCGACAACGACGACATCACCGATGCCGACTTGCTCGGCAACAGCAGATGAAGCCTTGACGATGGTCATGTTCGTGCCGTCCACGGTTGCCCTGCATGGCGCCTGTCTGGAAGATGCGCGAACTCTGCGAAGTGCATCGACTACCGCAAGATGAGGCGCCAGTTCGACATCGGTGCGATCGATCTTGGCCGCGTAGGTCACCAAGGACTCATCCTGTACGGTCCAAGTGACAGTTCCTTGTTGAATCTGATCAAGAGCAAGGAGCAGTTCCTTCGCACCGATGTCCGCAAGGAGTCCCGTCAGGCTCTCCACATCGTGATCCTCGACTGGAACGGTTGATACTCGACAGAATGGTCCGGTGTCCAGGCCGGACTCCATTTCCATGATGCTCACACCAGCGGTCTCGTCCCCCTCCAGAATCGCACGATGAATGGGCGCAGCTCCACGGAACCGCGGCAGTACGGACGCGTGCACGTTGATGCACCCGTACTTCGGAATATCGAGAATCGCCTGGGGCAGGATGAGTCCGAAAGCTGTTACACATATGATGTCCGGAGTGAGACCTGCCATATGATCGAGCTCGACTGAGTCCCGTAGTGTCTCCGGCTGCCTCACGGGCAGGCCCAGTGTGAGCGCGGCACTCTTGACTGGTGTGGGCTTGAGCTTTCGACCGCGACCAGAGGGCCGATCAGGCTGAGTGTAAACCTCGACGATCTCATGCTCATGTGACAGGGCACGAAGTGAGGGTACCGCGAACTCAGGCGTGCCCATGAACACGACCCTCATCGAAAGCCCCCCACAGTGTCTATGCCGATTCCTCTCGCGCTTCCATATACCTTCGTGTCGCGATCTTGCGCTCCTCGGGTGCGGCTCGATCCAGGATCAGAACGCCGTCGAGGTGATCGATCTCATGAAGAAGCAATCGTGCGTGCAATCCCTGAGCCGTTATCTCGACAGGCCCGCCGTCAAGGTCAAGCGCCTCACAAGTGACTTCAAGACTGCGCTCGACATCGACGACTATTCCGGGGACTGACAGACAGGCCTCATCCACAATCTCAGTCTCATCTGAGCGAGAGACGATCCTCGGATTGCATAGCGCAACGAGACCATCATCAAGGTCATATACGATGACGCGCTTCTGCACGCCGACTTGTGGAGCAGCCAGACCGATTCCGGGAGCATCGTACATTGTCTGTGCCATGCGTCTGACAAGACTCCGGAGTTCAGAGTCTTGTGTGGGCTCAACAACGTGAGCGTTGAGTTTGAGAACAGGACTCGGGTGAGTCAGAATCTTCATGTTCCATTCCTTGAAACGGTGTCGATATCAGATACAGGCATTCAGTCAGCAAAGAATCTGCCGTAGTGGATTCTACCCTACGTTGAACTCCATATCATGTGCTCACAGCAGATCATATGGATCAACATCCGGCGCGATGCTGATTCCCTCGATTGAGGGCACGGAGTCGATCGCCTTTCCGAGCAATCCAGCGAGGTCGGAATCCGATGTGCCCTTAACGAGCAGATGCCACCGATACTGACCCTTCAATCTGGAGATCGCAGCGGGACCCGGGCCAAGAACCTTGACTCCCGGAGAAGCCTCCAGCGTGAGTGCCGAGCCGATATGTCCCGCTTGCTCGCGAACGGCGCTCTCCAGCGCCCCGGATACCACTACGCGAGCCAATCGGCCAAAGGGAGGGTAGTTCAACGCTTCACGGTCGGCCAGTTCTTGTGCAAAGAACGGTGCTCGATCGTGCGCGGCGGCCGCAATGATGGAAGGGTGGCCAGGCCAGTATGTCTGAATGACCACGGTGCCCGTCTTGTCGCCCCTTCCTGCCCGTCCCGCAACCTGAGATAGAAGCTGATACGTACGTTCGCCCGACCTGAAATCAGGCATATGCAGGGTCGTATCGGCATTGATCACTCCAACAAGCGTGACCTCAGGGTAGTCGAGACCTTTTGCGACCATCTGGGTTCCCAGAAGGATTCCGCTCTCTTGGGCCTCGAAACGGGCTAGAGCCTTCTCGTGTCCGCCCTTGCCGCTAGTCGTGTCGGCATCCATACGTGTGATGGGCATATTCGTTACTGCAGCCAGCTCAGTTTCGACGCGTTCGGTACCTGCTCCGAACTTCTTGAGATATGCGCTGTCGCATTCGGGGCAGGTCACTGGCGGAGAGGTAGCGAAACCGCAGTGATGGCAAACGAGCTTACCGGCCGCCTCGTGAAAGGTGAGAGAGACTGAGCACTGTTCGCACACGGGCACGTATCCGCACTCGCGGCACAGAATGAACGATGCGAATCCACGCCGATTGAGCAGCAGGACGGCCTTGCCGGCCTCATGCTGAACCCGCTCCAACTCGCGGAGCATCGCACGCGAGAACATCGATCGGTGTCCTTCTTCGAACTCACGGGCCATATCGACCACGTGAACGGTCGGAAGCGTTGATCCGCCCACCCTCTCAGGCATGGAGACACGTCTCCATTCGCCGGACCCACAGCGATGAAGCGTTCCGAGATCAGGTGTTGCGCTACCGAGCACCAGCCGGGCACCTCTGGCTGATACAAGATCGGCTGCAACCGTGCGCGCATGATACCTGGGGCTCTTACCCTGCTTGTACGATGACTCATGTTCTTCGTCGATCACCACGAGACCAAGATTGACGACAGGGGCGAATAGAGCCGACCGCGCACCCACGACTATATTGGCCTCACCTCGCGCAACTCGATCCCACTCGTCGTACCTTTCGCCGGCTGAGAGTCTGCTGTGCATGACGGCGACCTCTCCACCGAATCGGGTACGAAATCGTCCCACGGTCTGAGGTGTGAGCGAGATCTCAGGAACAAGGACGATCGCTCCTTCACCGCGCTCGAGGGAGGATTCTATCGCCCGCAGATACACTTCTGTCTTGCCTGATCCGGTCACGCCATCAAGAACCGTGACAGAGCCAACCTCTGACTCACGTATCGCCAGGAGGGCATCCGACTGCCCTTGAGTGAGTTGTTCGTGACGCGGCGCGGACCGACCGGCCACACGAACCGATCGCATGCGGCGTCGGTCATAGATGGAGACCAACTCCTGCTCTGCCAGCCTCTGCAATGCGGATGCAACCGATACCCCTAACTGCGCGCTGAGTTCCACAGTCCTGACCGGACCCTGCGAAAGGGAGTCCAATATCGATCTTTGGAGTGTGGCATTGGGTTTGGGCGTGAACGCAGCGCCCGAAGGAGTGATCTCCACCCATCTTTCATCAACAGGTCCGATTCCCGGACGAACGAGTTCCCAGCTTCGAACCAGGTGGCCCTTCGCGATCATGCGGTCCAGAACGGACATGGCAACGCCGCCACGGCCACGCAAGAGACGGTCTTGCGCGATGCCTGCCTTTGCAGCTCTCCAGATGCCACGCTGAGGTTCTGCATCCGGGGATGATCCGGTCGCAGTGACTGTTCCGACAACTCGCGGTGAACCTCCCGGCGGCAGAAACAGCCTCATAGCGGTAGCCAGGGGCGAGACATTCTCACGTGCGATGTTCTTGGCAAGTTCGACTGCGATCGAGTCAAAGACTGCCTCGATGAGAACCTCGAGAATCTCTCTGAGCCCCGTGAAATCCGAGTCATCCGCAAGCCCGACCACGTACCCGATGGCCACTCGCGGACCCAGTGGAACGAGCACGACGGCGCCAACGACAGCAGTGCCCGCCAACGCCTCGGGGACAACGTAGTCGAACGGCTCGGACAGACCGCGTGTCGAGATGTCGAGGATCACATGTGCAATACGCAAGAGAGTGCTCACCAACATTCGTCCCGAATGGCAGGTACGTTCTACCCCGAGCATACAGAAGGCCGCCGACATCCATGATGCCAACGGCCTTCTCGACTCACACGAAAGCTAGTCGTTCAGACCGGCAGCATCAGCGAGTTCCTGAGCCCTGTCGGTGACTTCCCAAGTGAAATCCTTGTCCGCACGACCGAAATGCCCGTACGCCGCAGTCTTGCGGTAGATGGGTCGACGCAACTTGAGATCGCGGATGATTGCTCCCGGGCGCAGGTCGAAGACCTCGCTCACCGCCTTCTCTATAGCACCGACGGACACCTTCTCGGTGCCGAACGTCTCGACCAGTACCGATAGTGGGTGCGCAACACCGATCGCATAGGCCAGCTGCACCTCGCACCGATCAGCGAGACCTGCGGCCACTACGTTCTTGGCGACCCAACGCGCGGCGTACGCCGCTGAGCGATCGACCTTGGTGCAATCCTTGCCGGAGAAGGCGCCGCCACCGTGGCGACCCATTCCTCCGTATGTGTCGACAATGATCTTGCGTCCGGTCAGTCCGCAGTCGCCCATGGGGCCACCGATGACGAAACGGCCAGTCGGATTCACGAAGATCTCAGCGTCCTCCCAGGGAATGGACTCCTCGGCGAGTACGGGCTTGATCACATGCTCGATGAGGTCGGGTCTGATCATGGCCTCAACGTCCACATGGTCCGCGTGCTGTGTGGACAGCAGGATCTTCTCGACAGATACCGGCACGCCGTCGACGTACTTGACGGTGACCTGAGACTTGCCATCGGGACGCAGATAGTCGAGCACGCCCGCCTTGCGAACGGCGGACAGTCTGTGAGCGAGGCGATGCGCGAGGTGGATGGGCATCGGCATGAGCTCCGTCGTCTCATTGCACGCGTAACCGAACATCATGCCCTGGTCGCCCGCACCGACGAGATCTATTGGATCGCCATTCTCGCCGTGCTGTACCTCGTAAGACTCGTCGACACCTTGGGAGATGTCCGAGGACTGCTCGTCGATGGAAGTGATGACGCCGCAGGTCTCATAGTCGAAGCCGTACTTGGCTCGGGTATATCCGATCTCCTTGATGGTCTGACGAACGATCTTCGGGATGTCAACATACGCATGAGTTCGAATCTCGCCAGCAACAACTACGAGGCCGGTCGTGATCATGGTCTCGCAAGCAACACGGACATAGTCGGGATCGGCCTCAGCGACACGTCCTTCCTCGGCCAGTTCGATCTCACGGGTGAAGATCGCATCGAGGATGGCGTCAGAGATCTGATCGCACATCTTGTCCGGGTGGCCCTCGGTGACCGACTCGGATGTGAACAAGTACTCGCGGTCCGGCATATTTCCTCCTTCTGACACAACACATGAACGGCCATGTGACGAAGGGCATGAGAAAGGCCCTCGTCAAACACGACAAGGGCTTCGCTGGGGGCGTTACCGGACGCCTCAGGCTACTCCCTCATCTTCCAAGCGAACGCTCTCGCTTGCCGCGAATTGGCACCGTGCGCCATTACTGACGTCGGTTGCCGGGGTTTCACCGGGCGCGGTCCCTCAACCCTCTGCGGATGCGTGGTTCCATCCGCCTCGTGATGAGACATGGGTGAGTCTACCACGCGAATACGGGGCACGAAAGACACAGATGGGCGCTTAGGCGATACTTCGAGACCACAACGCGCTACATTAGCAACGTCAACGTCAACCCGCTCAGCCGAGCAATAGCCCATGGGCAGCCTGAAAGCGGTAGGATATGGCCTGCACAATTACACTGACCGACCAGGACTAGGAGACCCGAAAATGGATCAGGTGCGCCTGCGTTTTGCGCCGAGCCCGACCGGCCACCTTCACATCGGCGGCGCGCGAACCGCCATCTACAACTGGGCGTTCGCTCGCCATCACGGTGGATCGTTCATCCTCCGGATCGATGACACCGACCCTGAGCGGTCAACGGAAGAGAACACTCAGGCCATTCTGCGTTCCATGGAGTGGCTCGGATTGGATTGGGACGAGGGTCCCGGCGCAGGTGGCGAGTTCGGCCCATACTTCCAGACCCAACGCGGCGAATCGTACAAGGAAGCGCTGGTCGCCCTGAGGGAAGCCGATGCTGTATACCCTTGTTTCTGTACCGCCGACGAACTCAAGGCGCGCCGAGAATCGACGCGCGAGGCAGGCGGTTTCGCGGGATACGACCGACGCTGCCGATCTCTGGACAACCATGACATCGCAGCCAGGTTGGAGCGCGGTGACGAGCATGTTTGGCGCCTCGCTGTTCCGCTGGAACGCGATGATGTGACGTTCGTGGACGCTATCCGGGGAGAGACGACCTTTCCTGTTGGGTCGCTCGACGACTTCATCCTGGTTCGTTCGGATGGATCTCCAACGTACAACTTCGCCACAGTGGTGGACGACGCGAACATGATGATCTCTCACGTGGTCCGTGGCGACGACCACCTGTCTAACACGCCTCGTCAGATTCTCGTGTTCGAGGCTCTCGGCCACGAGGTGCCCACATTCGCCCACCTGAGCATGATCTGGGGCGCCGACGGCAAACGTCTGTCGAAGCGGCACGGTGCCACCTCAGTTGAGGCGTATCGAGACTTGGGATATCTCCCCGAGGCGCTTCTCAACTACCTGTCCCTTCAGGGCTGGTCGCTCGACGACAAGACCACGATCATCGATCGCGACACATTGGTTAAGAACTTCTCGCTCGATCGCGTGTCCAAGAACCCGGCCATCTTCGACACGGAGAAGCTGGATTGGATGAACGGCGTGTACATTCGCGACATGGCTGTTGACGTGTTCAC
>JAQIBK010000182.1 GCA_027859125.1 Actinomycetota bacterium
GCGCGGTCCCCGAACGATACGATCATCGAGCCTCCCTGCCTCAGGTGTGAGTATACTCGCTTTCACGGTATCCGTGCAAGTGTGCAACTCCGCGGAGGCTAGAGCTAACGTTGAGCGGATGAGCTGCGCGCCGCTCCGGTGTCAGGATACCCGAGCGCTTGGGCGCGTCTGCTCAATCCGCTGGTTCGACGCGCCGACTGCAAGGCTGTCAAGCGTCCACGTTGCCGGCAGCGCTACTCCTGCTTGGCGAACGCTGCCTTGAGGGCGACCTTCTGCGAGTACTCGATCGACCCGTACTGGAACAGCCGGACCGCGATGCGGAAGATGATGAAGCTGAGGACGAACAGCTCGACTATGACGATCGTCGCCTCCACGGCACTCAAGGACCCCAGCCCGTTGCGGAGCATCGCCGTCGGTGCCGCGGTGTACGGGAAGTAGGTCAGGATCTGCACGATGAAGGATTGCGGATTCGATAGCACCAGCGCGAGCGCCCAGAGCGGAGCGAACGGGACAATAGACACCGGAGCGGCGATGGCTCCCGCGTCCCGCGCAGTTGGCATGATCGCGCCCGCTGCCGCCAACGTCGTCGTGACCAGGCAGAACCCGCCCACGAGGAGGAGCGCGCCGACGAGCATCGGCCACGGCTCGAAGCTCAAGGACGACAGGTCGACATACGGCAGTCTCAGTTCCTCTCGGAAGAACAGATAGCCGATGACGACCGGCAGGGAGATCGCCACCATCTGTATCACGCCGACGATGAAGAACGACGCCACCTTGCCGAAGACCATCGTCGTCGGATCCATCGTGGTCAAGATCATTTCTGAGACTCTGTTCTCCTTCTCTTCGAGAAGGCTGGTCGCCATCAGATTGCCCATGAGCAGGACGCTTGCGTAGAAGACCAGCAAGAACAAGAGCGGAGGGATGACCTCGGCAAGCCCGGTTGTCTCGCGCCCCTCCTCGTAGGTCGTCGAGGTCACCTCGAAGTCACCGCGAACAAGCGTGGCGAGGGACTGATCGTCGATGGCTGCCTGCGCGCTCGCAATCAGGACCTCGTAGGCGACCGCGGGATACTTGCCGTTGGCGAAGATGCCCTCGTCCACGACGTGTACATTCGTCGGCTCCTCGGTGGGGCTCTCCGGATACGCGAAGTAGGCGTCAAGACGACCTTCCCTCACGTCCTCGATCGCCTCCTCCTCGTTCGTTGCGGGAGCGCCGCCGAAGGCCTCGGCCACAGCCGGGATGACGTATCCGGAGGGATCGCTGTACGTGAAGGTGAACTGCGCACTCTCTTGCGAATCCACACTCTCGACCGTGGACGAGTTGGACAGCACGATCAGCGCGATCACCGCGCCCATGATGACGGGAACGACCAGAGTGGCGATCCAGAAGCCCGCCTTCGACAGCGTGCGCTTCACCTCGAACGAGAGGATGGTGCCCAGGTTGTGTCGCCCCATCGTCTACACCTCGTCCGATTCGTCGTGGCCGCCGTAGACCCGCATGAAGATGTCGTCCATCGACGGTCTGCCCGTGACGAAGCTGCGCACCGACACTCCGGCCTGGACCAGTTCACGAAGCACGTCGGCCTCGTCCACGCCCTCATCGAGATCGAGCTCCGCGTAGTTGTTCTCGCGCTGGCTCACGCGATAACTTGGAGAGGACGGGATGTCTCCGGTGAATGACACCCTCGCCGTCGTGCCGCTGTAGTGCGCCTGGACCTCGGAGATCGTCCCGTACGCCTCAGCGACTCCGTTCTTGAGCAGAAGCACCCTGTCGCAGAGCCGTTCGACCTCGTCCATCTGGTGGGTCACCATCAGCACGGTGGCTCCCGCTTGCCGTCGCTCCTCGATGATGCTCAACAGGAGCCGCCTGTTCACGGGGTCGAACCCCTTGGTGGGCTCGTCCAGGATGAGCAGCTCCGGCTCACCCATGATGGTCACGCCGAGCTGCACCTTCTGCTGTTGACCCCCGGACAGCTTGTCCAGTCGCACCTTCGCCTTGTTCGCGAGATCCACCCGTTCCAGGTACTCCATGGACCACGATGCTGCGGCGTGCTTGTCGAGACCCTTGAGCCGACCGAAGTAGGTCATCACGCTGATGACGGACTCCTTCTTGTACAGCCCCCGCTCTTCGGGCAGGTACCCCAGGCTGCATCCGCGCTCGGGATCGAACCGTCGACCGTCCACGAACAGCTCGCCAGCGGTCGGTCGGTAGAGGCCCAGCAGGGCCCGAATAGTGGTCGTCTTCCCGGAGCCGTTGGCGCCGAGGAACCCGAACGTCTCGCCGCGTTCCACATCGAATGACAGGTCGCGAAGGACGGTATGTCCGTCGAAGTCCATGCGGAAGCCTCGAATGCGGACGATGGGCCCGCTTCGGTCCTCACTCATGGCGCGGACCGTCACAGGCTCGTATCTGACATGACACCATGAGGCCTCGTCCTCCAATGTGCGCAGTCGACCGCGTCGAACGTGTTTAGGTTTGAGCGGCGGGTTGTGCCGCCTCTCTTCACTCTAGCGCTTGGCCCGTCCGCTCGAAACCTTTGTTAGACAGAGACCGAATACTCGTTGCAAAGCACCTGCGGCAAGGTGGAGAACTCAGTTCGGAAGTGCTCCTCCATCGCCTGCTCGAACGTAGGCGAGAAGTACACACGCAGGAACGGGTCTAGGAGACGACCGATGCCGGAGCGGTATCCGGCACGAATCGAGTGAGTGATGGTCGCACCGTCCTCGTCATCCGCGATTGCGAGTACCAGCCAGCAGGGCAACCGCACGAGGCGCCGAAATTGCCAGGTGATCGAGTCTGAGGACAAGTCTGTGACCAGGCACGAGAACCGCAATCGGCGCCGTCCGACGAGCTCGTCCATGTAAACTGCCTGACCGATCCCAATCGTCTCGTTGAGCGGGTGCATCCCGAAGTGGACGCCGGGCCACCAGCGCTGGTAGAGGTCATCGCGCGGGTGGAGGAAGAAGTCGATGACCTGTGCAGCACGCATCTGGGGGACATGCATAGAGGACTCGATCGTGAGCATTCCGGCTCCCGCCCAAGGCTACCTTCTGTCTAACGTGTTTAGGTTTGAGCGGCGGGTTGTGCCGCCTCTCTTCACTCTAGCGCTTGCCCCATCCGCTCGAAACCTTGGTTAGGCACTTACTCCGTCGCCGTAAGCCGGAATAGCTTCCTAGCGACCATCACGTACCACGCAATCATCATCAGTCCGCCTGGCATCGCGACTATCATGAGAACGCCTGTTGAGGCGAGCGAAAACGCAGTCCCTACGACGTAAGCGAGCAGAAACGACATGCCGACGATGCCAGTCCATGAGGCAAGGCGACGGAAGACTCCTCCCA
>JAQIBK010000079.1 GCA_027859125.1 Actinomycetota bacterium
GGGCCGGGGCGGAGGCGAGGGGGGATCCGCGCCGGCTACTTTCCGGACTCGCGGGAGGGGGGACGGCATCATGGACTGGCAGCGATGGATCGACGACGGGCTGGTCAGACCCAGTGACACGGCCAATGAGCGTGCGCTACCGCATTGCACAGATGCATGGGATCGGGTGGTAGAGGCCAGGCATGCGTACCTGGCCGGTCAGTGGGAGTTGGCCGACGAACGTCTGCGGACTGCCATGAAGACCGCGGCAGAGGCGCTCGTCTACTACCACCACTTCGAGCCCACGGCGCCGGACTCATACGAACTCGCACACCGCGCATGCCGCGAGGTCTTCGGTGAGCGAATGATCGAGCGGATCTTCGATCGCGCCGATATCCTCAAGAACATGATGCCGCTCCCCGAGACCATCCCCGAGCTCGAGTCGCGCGAGGTACGTCGCAGTGTGGCCGCATCAGCTGAGCTGGTGGCTCTTGTGGAGGCATTCGTGTACCTGTAGCCGTGTTGGCTGCAGCATGCAGTCGGCCTTTTCTCCCAGCGGAGGGTCGAGTCGGATGACCCGCCTAGGGATAGTCCGCTACAATCCTAGTACGTCATCGGGCGCAGGCATTCTCTCAGCCGGAGAGCGCCTCGGCCGTTGAGTGATGAGGGGTTCACGTTTCGATAGAAAGAGGGGCTCATGCATCAGATCAAGGTGAAGCGCGCGCTGGTTTCCGTGTCCGACAAGTCGGGCATCGTGGATTTCGTGAAGGCGCTCGCTGCCTTCGGGGTGGAGATCGTCTCCACAGGAGGTACGGCCAAAGCGCTCTCTGATGCCGGGGTCACTGTGATCCCCATCGATGAGCTGACCGGGTTCCCCGAGATGATGGAGGGTCGAGTCAAGACACTGCACCCCAAGGTGCACGGTGGTCTGCTCGCCGATCGCTCCAAGCCCGAGCACCTCGCACAAGCCGCTGAGCACGGCATCGGTCTGATCGACATGGTCGTCGTGAATCTCTATCCGTTCGAAGCCACCGTGGCCAAGCCCGACGTGGAACTGGCCGAGGCCATTGAGAACATCGACATCGGTGGTCCGTCGATGTTGCGCAGTGCCGCCAAGAACTTCGCTTCCGTTGCCGTGGTCACCGATCCCGCCGACTACGATGCCATCGTCGCGGACATGAAAGCCAATGACGGTGCCACGACCTACGAGACCCGCTCGCGTCTCGCGCTCGAGGTCTTTCGCAAGACAAGCGCATACGACACCGCGATCTTCTCTTATCTTGCTGGCGATGAGAACTTCCCGCAGGAGCTCCGGACGCGCCAGATGAAGGTCCAGGAGCTCCGCTACGGTGAGAATCCGCACCAGAAGGCCGCGTTCTATCGTGACGTCGATGCTTCCGAGCACAGCCTGGCCCGCGCCGAGCAGCTTCAGGGCAAGGAGCTCTCGTACAACAACATTCTCGATACGGATGCAGCGTGGGGTGCCGTCGCCGAGTTCCAGGACCCGGCGTGTGTGGTCGTGAAGCACATGAACCCCGCGGGCACTGCGATCGCCGCGGACGTGATCGAGGCGTACAAACGCGCACACGCATCCGATCCCATATCCGCCTTCGGGGGCGTTGTGGCGTTCAACCGTCCTGTGCCAGCGGAGGTCATGGAGGCGGTTCTCGAGCGCGGCCAGTTCGTCGAGGTCATGATCGCACCGGAGTTCGAGCCCGGTGCACTCGATCTCCTCGCCACCAAGCCCAACACACGCGTCCTGCGAACCGGAGGTATCAACCGCCCGGTCGATCGCGAGCTCGAGATGCGCAAGGTCGAGGGCGGTCTGCTGGTCCAGGAGTTCGACGCGGTGACCGAGGAGCGTTCCACATTCACAGTCGCCACCAAGCGCGAGCCCACACACGATGAGTGGGAGCAGCTCCTGTTCGCCTGGAAGGCCGCCAAGGCCGTCAAGTCCAACTGCATCCTGCTCGTGAAGGACTACGCCAGTGTTGGCGTCGGCGCCGGGCAGATGAGCCGCGTGGATGCCGCCAAGATCGCCGTCGAGAAGGCGGGGGACAAGGCTGTTGGAAGCGTTGCAGCGTC
>JAQIBK010000239.1 GCA_027859125.1 Actinomycetota bacterium
CTCCGAGAACGTGACCTCAGCGCCCGTAGCGTGGAGCGCGTCGACGATCTCGCGTGTCTGGTAGGTGGGGAACAGCCAGTCGCTCGTGAAGGTCAGCAGCAGGAACCGCGACTGCACGTCTGCCAGAGCATGCGCAAGAGACTCCGCGCCGGCAGAGAGGTCGAAGTAGTCCATGGCCTTCGTCATGTAGAGGTACGTGTTCGCGTCGAAACGTTCCACGAACTTGCGCCCCTGATGCGCGAGATAGCTCTCGACCTCGAACTCGGTTTCGAAGCCGAACGCGTGATCGTCCCGCTCCTGCAGCCGACGGCCGAACTTGTCCCGCATCGAGATGTCCGACAGGTACGTGATGTGTCCGATCATGCGCGCGATACCCAGCCCATGTCCGGGCTGTCCCTGATCGTAGTAGTCCCCGCCAAGGAAACCAGGGTCGCCCAGGATCGCCGTGCGGCCCACCTCGTTGAACGCGATGGCCTGCGCGGCGAGACGCCACGTACTGGCGGCAACGATGCACGAACCCACCCTCTCGGGGTGACGCCGCGCCCAAGAGAGCGCCTGCATACCGCCCATGGAGCCGCCCACCACAGCGGCAAGTCTGTCGATGCCGAGCGCATCGAGCAGCGTCGCTTGTGCATCGACCATGTCCTCGACGGTCACGAGCGGGAAGCGCAGACCGAAAGGTGCGCCCGTCTCAGGATCGGGCGAGCCCGGACCGGTCGTTCCCGAGCACCCGCCGAGTACGTTGGAGCACACGACGAACCAGCGGTCGGTGTCGATGGGCTTGCCGGGGCCGACCATGACGCTCCACCAGCCGTCACTCGACGTGCCATCGGGGCCGAGGCCATCCGCAACGTGAGCGTCCCCCGACAGCGCGTGGCACAGCAGGACCACGTTCGAGCGATCATCGGCCAGCGTGCCGAATGTCTCGTAGGCGATCGTGATATCCCGAAGCGAGTCCCCGGAGGCGAGCGCGAGCCCGCCCCCGAGCGTGAGACTCAAGGGACCAGATGCATCAGACATCGCGATCACGCCCTCTCGAGCGCCTGGTCGAGGTCAGCGATGATGTCCTCGATGTCCTCGATACCCACCGAGAGACGCACGAAGTCCTCGCCGATGCCCGCGCGCTCGAGTTCGTCGGCGGATAGCTGTGAGTGCGTGGTGGAGGCCGGATGGATGATGAGCGACTTGGCGTCGCCCACATTCGCGAGATGGCTGAACAGCTCTACCGACTCGATCAGCTTGGAGCCGGATTCGAGACCACCGTTGACCCCGAACGCCACAACGCCGCCGTAGCCGTTTCGCAGATATCGGTCCGCGTTCGCCCTGGTGGGATGGTCGTCGAGACCCGGATACGTGACCCAGGCAACCTTGGGGTGATCGACTAGGTAGCGGGCGACGGCGAGCGCGTTGTCGGAGTGCCGCTGCACTCGCAGGCCCAACGTCTCGACACCCAGAATGAACTGCTGCGCGTTGAACGGCGCGAGCGAGGCGCCCAGATCTCGCTGCAACTGCACGCGCGCCTTGATGGCGAAAGCGACGTTGCCCAGGCCCGGGAAGTCAGCGAACACGTCCCAGTAGTTCAGGCCGTGATAGCTGGGGTCGGGCTCGGACAGGCCGGGGTGACGCCCGGTCCCCCAGTCGAAGTTGCCGCCGTCGACGAGAACGCCGCCGATCGACGTGCCATGCCCGCCGATCCACTTGGTGAGCGACTGCACGATCACTGCCGCTCCATGCTCGATGGGCCGGCACAGGTACGGAGTGGCGAAGGTGTTATCCACGACTAGCGGGATCCCCAGCGCGCGGCCCGCATCGGCCAATCCGGCCAGATCGGGCACGTCGAGACTGGGATTGCCAATGGTCTCCACGTACCACGCCTTCGTGGTCTTGTCGCTGGCGGCGGCGAAGCCCTCAGTGTCGGTCGTCTCCACGAAGCGAACTTCGATACCGAGTTTGCGGAACGTGTGCAGGAAGATGTTCCAGGTGCCGGCGTACAGCGAAGTGGAGCTCACGATGGAGTCGCCAGTCTCGACGATGTTGAGCAGAGCGATGATCTCGGCTGAATGTCCCGACGCGGTGGCCAGGGCGGCCGTTCCGCCCTCGAGCGCGGCGATACGCTGCTCGAGAACGTCGTTGGTGGGATTCATGATCCGTGAGTAGATGTTGTCGAACTCCTTCAGTGCGAAGAGGTCCGACGCGTGCTTGGTGTCACGGAAGTTGTACGCAACGGTCTGGTGGATCGGAACGGCTCGGGAGCCAGTTGTGGGATCTGGGGACTGCCCGGCGTGGATCGCGAGCGTGTCGAATCGAGGTGCGGCTGAATCAGTCATGGTCTTGTCTCGCTTTCGGGTTGATGATCGATGTGACGTGGGATTCCCGGCCTAGATACCGGCCGAGTGCCGGATGTGCCCAGATCCATCGCATGCGCGAAGAGACCCAGGCTGGGTCATCATCATGTCCATCATCATCACGAACCCGAATTCGCGGACCATGATCGCTCGCTCGCACCTCCTCTCAGCATCGTGTCGAACGGCCCAGTGCAGGGACCGAAGTTCGTGCGATTATCACGAAGTTGTTCTGTACATGCAAATCTCATGCCTAGATGAGGACGAGCCCGGGGTTTCCTGGGCGGGAATACGAAGAGCGGACCCGGCTGGGCCCGCTCTTCTCGCGTTCTCTCGAACTAGCCTCGCAATGACGGCTTGAACCGCTTGAGCAGCAGAGAGTTCGTCACGACGCTCACGCTGGAGAGCGCCATCGCGGCGCCCGCCAACTCAGGTCGCAGGAAGCCCAACGCGGCGATCGGGATGCCGATCGTGTTGTAGCCCAGCGCCCACACGAAGTTCATGCGGATCTTGTGCATCGTGGCTCGGGAGAGCTCGATCGCTGTCACCACGTCGCGCAGGTCGTTCTTGATGAGCACGACGCCGCCGGCCTCCATGGCCACGTCGGTGCCCGCACCCATCGCGATGCCGACATCGGACTGCGCCAGCGCAGGCGTGTCGTTGATGCCGTCGCCGACCATGGCCACGATCTTGCCTTCTGCCTGGAGCTTGGCCACGTTCTCGGCCTTGTGCTCGGGCAGCACCTCGGCCAGCACGTGGTCGGGCGCGATGCCCGCCTGTGCTGCGATCGCCTCGGCGGTGCGACGGTTGTCACCCGTGATCATGTAGACGTCGACGCCCATCTCACCGAGCCGCGCAACGGCCTCGGCTGAGTTGTCCTTGAGCGTGTCGGCCACGGCGATGAGACCGAGCAGACCGCCCGGCTCCGCGCCCACGTACATGACCGTCTTGCCCTGCGACTCAAGTTCGGAGACGCGCTCGTCGGCATGCGCCGTTGAGATTCCCTCGCGCTCCATGAGACGTCGGTTGCCCAGCGAGACACGCGTCTCACCGATGCGACCCTCGACCCCATGACCCGGAACAGCGTTGAAACCGGAGGCCTTGACCTCGGGCAGGCCCAACTCGACGCCGTGGTTCACGATGGCCTCGGCGAGCGGGTGCTCGCTTCCGCGCTCGAGCGCCACCGCGTACCCCATGAGCAGGTCGGCGT
>JAQIBK010000263.1 GCA_027859125.1 Actinomycetota bacterium
GCAGGTGAGTGGCAAGTCAGCCGCGGCCACAAATTCACTCATCAGCGGTCTCCTGAAGAAGAAGTGGCTGATCCGCCTCAATCGTGGGGTCTACCTCATCGTGCCTCTGTCGGCCGGAGAAGCGTCGGAGTACTCCGAGAACTGGTATATCGTCGCCAAGCACCTGATCGAGCCTGCGCCCTACTACCTCTCACACTTCAGCGCGCTTGAGATCCATGAGATGACGACTCAACCGGTGCTGACCGTATACGTCTCGACGCCAATGAGGCGAATCTTCAAAGAGATCGCCGGCGCCACCTACCGCTTCGTGTCGATTAGGCCCGACGACTTGTGGGGCACTGAAGAGATCTGGGTGACCCCGAGCGAACGGGTCACGGCCAGCGATCTCGAGCGGACGATTCTCGATTGTCTCGATCGCCCGGATCTTTCCGGTGGCATCATTGAAGTCGCCAGAGGGATGTGGGCCGTCCGTGACCGACTCGATTTCGCGAAACTGGCCGAACACACGAAGCGACTCGGGCGCAAGAGCGTGGCAAAGCGCCTAGGCTTCTTGCTCGAGACATTCGGCCTTGGCAACGCCGAGATCCTGACCGCTCTGCAAGTGCTCGTATCTCCGAGCTACACCCTTCTTGATCCGTCGCTGCCTGCTGGCGGACGATACGTCAGTAAGTGGAGAGTCAGAGCTAACATCGAGCCTGGGGAGCTCCAGTCGGCAACAACAACCTAACTTGAGAGAGCGCCTATGATCACCCAGCGAGAGATATCTCAGCGAGCCTACCAAGAGAAGATGAGCGATCGCGTTATCGAGAAGGATTACGTTCTCACGTGGATCCTCTTGGCGTTGGCCGATTCGCCACTCGTGGGACTCCTGACCTTCAAGGGGGGCACAGCTCTCAAGAAGATCTACTTCCCGGACTACCGCTACTCAGAAGACCTCGATTTCACTCTGATCGGCGAAGCCGAGCCTGACGAACTCTTGGCCGGCCTCGCCGAAACGTTGAGTCGTTTGGCCACGAGCCAGGGCTTCCAGTTCGACATTCCGCCTGAGCGGATTGAACGACGTGCGGAGAGCCTGACGGCATACGTCAACTTCGTCGGCCCACTCCAGGCAAGGGCCACAAGCCGTGACGTCAAGATCGACATCACCTTGGTCGAGCGCCTCGTCTTCCCGGTTGAGAAGCGGATGGTCGTGTCCGAATACTCGGATCGGATTGAGAAGCAGATTCTCGTCTACTCTCTCGAGGAGGTCCTGACCGAGAAGCTCTGCGCGATCATCGGACGGACCGAGCCTCGCGACGTCTACGACGCCCACTTTCTCATGCAGCGCCCAGACATCGATTTCTATCTGATCCCCGCCGCTTTCAAGGAGAAGGCCGCCGCCAAGGGGGTCGACCCCACGCGACTTGCCGAAGCCTTGTCGCGGAAGAAGCCCACTCTTCAGAAGATGTGGGATAACCGACTGCAGCATCAGGTGAAGGAACTGCCTCAATTGGAGCGAGTGCTTCGTGAGCTGAATCGGAAGCTTCGCGAGCACACGCTCGTCGGTTCGGCATAGTCGCGCAGTGTCCCATCCCTAGGGGGCCCAATGCTCAGCACGGAGGAAGTCAAGCCCAGCTAGGGCCGAACGCCCGCACTCGCCCCACGGCCCCGGCTGTCCTTCGCCTTCGGCACGTACAGCCGAGGACTCCTCACCGGCTGCGGATCAGCTGCAATCGCCAGACCCTCGGCATGGAGGAATGGCATGGGGTAAGGCGTCGTCAATCCGCATGAGATAGCCTCCAGACAGCGTGAGAGCCCAGAAAGGACCGCAGATGACCGCCGATGATAGAGACGCCCGAATCGACGCCATAGCCGCGAAGGCTCTCATGCTTGCGCCTGGTGACACGTTCGCGGTGCCGGTGTCAGGGGACGAGCGCGAGGTGGGGCGTGCGCTGACGGACATCGAGCGAGCAATCGAACGGCAGTACGAGGCAGGTCGCGATATGCTGTCTGACCTTGCACACCCAGACGAGCTGGCGATGAGCAGCATCCGAACTCGTCAGGCCTCGCACATCATCATCGAGCGCGGGGGTGCTTCCTCAGAATAGTGCCATTTACCTGCATCTTTCTTTGTTCTAAGTCTTGCCATTGGTTGCGCGGTACGCTATACTAGAGGTGTCAGCAAGTCAACCGAAGGGAGCAAGACAGATGAGCGAAACCAAGAAGCGGGTGCGGCCGGCAACATCAATCCCCATCGACCCCGCGA
>JAQIBK010000248.1 GCA_027859125.1 Actinomycetota bacterium
CGGTAGATACGCCGAGGGTGATGTCGCAACTCTGCGTGAGCTAGGCGCAACGCGTGACTTGATCGTTGCGGATCGCGCTCTCATCATGGCTGACGGGAGACCGATAACGTCCACGCGTATCCGGACGCTTGTCGCGTCAGGGGACTTGGTTGCTGCGAGTCGGCTGCTGGGTCGCACACATCGGATCTCGGGAACGGTACAGAGGGGACGAGGTGCAGGCGCGAGTCTGGGATTCCGCACGGCCAACTTGCGTCCCTCGGAGCATGCCGCTCTGCCGCCCGCTGGCGTCTACGCCGGCTTCGCCCATGTGGACGATCGATCGTATCCAACGGGTATCTCTGTTGGTATCCCGCCAACGTTTCCCAACGCACATGATCTGCTCGAGGCCCATCTGATCGGCTATGAAGGCGACCTCTACGGTCGAGAGATTCTCCTTGAGTTCGTAGAACGTATACGAGACCAGCGCAAGTTCGCCACAGATGCGGAACTCTCGCAGGCTGTCGAGTCGGACATCGACTACGTGTCACGTACTCTTGGAGGCGAAGTGGCATGAGCAACCCGATGCCTCCTGATCCTTTCGATGATGAGGACGTAGACCTTTGGGCGCTGGAGCAAGCGGAGCGCCTGGCTCGAGATAGCTCGCCTGACGACATACGCTGGGAGCGGCTCGATGGGCCGACTATCGACCAGCTCGACCCCAGGTACGACCACGAGGATGAGGACGATGACTTGGGATGGTGGGGGTCTCTTGACGGGCTGACCAGAGTCTCGTTCATCGGTGCCGCATTGGCACTTGCTAGCATCGTGCTCGCGTTCCTTGCTTCGCGCGTCTGAAAATGCCGCGCTACCTGCGCAAAGCCCCCGACATTCGTGCTATACTGCCGAGGTTTGTGCAATGGTACCCCGACCTGAGACCGTCGACTCACCTACGTCGGCCCTGGATCGGGGCGAATACAAGAGGAAAGGTGAACCAAATATGTCGCTCGAAAAGGACGTTAAGTCCGCTATCGTCGCCGAGCACGCCCGCAGTGAGGGCGATACCGGCTCCCCCGAGGTTCAGATCGCACTGCTTTCGCGGCGCATCAGTGACCTCACCGAGCACCTCCGTATGCACAAGGCGGACCATCACACCCGCCGTGGACTGCTGAAGCTCGTCGGCCAGCGCCGTCGCCTTCTGGGCTATCTCAAGAATAACGACATCGAGCGCTACCGCGCAATCATCGCAAAACTGGGCCTTCGCGGGTAAGAACCCAGAAGGGATCGCGAAGACGGGGAGTTTCGTTCCCGTCTTCTCGCCTGAAGTGGCGCGTCGGATACGCGCATCAATCCAGAGGTTATCTCCGCGCATGGGGCGCGGAGATGAGGTATAGAGGAAGTAGATGACAGATGGCTAAGATTGTTGAGAACTTCGAACTGTACGGCAAGGAGTACACCCTTGAGACAGGCGAGCTGGCCAAGCAGGCCGGCGGTGCTGTGCTCGTACGCCAGGGCGACACCATCGTTCTGGTCACCGCTACCGCGTCACGGCAGCCCAAGGATCTGGACTTCTTCCCGCTGACTGTTGACTTCGAAGAGCGTATGTACGCTGCCGGCAAGCTCCCCGGCGGATTCATCAAGCGTGAGTCTCGTCCTAGCGAGAAGGCCATTCTCACAGCACGAATGATCGACCGCCCGATCCGTTCGGCATTTCCCTCGAACTTCCGCAACGATGTTCAGATCATCGCCACGGTTCTTTCAGCGGACCAGATTCACCAGCCCGATGTTATCGCCATCATGGGCGCATCGGCTGCCCTCAAGGTGGCAGGAATTCCGTTCGAGGGTCCGCTCGCAGGTGTTCGTGTTGGTCGTATCGACGGTGAGTTCGTTGTGAACCCGACTTTCGACGAGATGGAAGAGAGCGATCTCGATCTGGTCGTCGCTGGTAACGCTGAGGCCGTGTTCATGGTCGAGGCAGGCGCACTCGAGGTTTCCGAGGAGGACATGCTCGCAGCTCTCACGTTCGCTCAGAAGGCGGTCGGCGAGTTCTGCGACATCCAGGACACGTTCGTGTCCAAGGCCGACGTCACGCCCGTCGAGTTCCCGGTTCACGCAATCTCCGAGGATCTCAAGAATCGCGTGTTCGCAGCTGGCTCCGACAAGATGCGTGCGGCTATCAGCAGCCCTGAGAAGCACTCGCGCATGGACAACGTCGCCTCTGTCAAAGAGGAAGTGCTTGCCACATTCTCTGACGAGGAGCAGGCATCCATGGGCAAGGACCTGAAGGCCCTGCTCAAGCAGCTCGAAAAGAAGGCGATGCGCACCATGGTCCTCGAGACCGGTGAGCGCGCCGACGGTCGTGCACTCGATGAGGTACGCCAGATCACGACTGCAGCCGGCTACCTTCCCCGCGCACATGGTTCCGGTCTCTTCACTCGTGGCCAGACTCAGGTTCTCTCAGTCCTGACGCTGGGCATGCTCAACGAGTGGCAGCGCCTCGACACCATCGATGTGTCCGAGGGCAAGCGCTACATCCATCACTACAACTTCCCACCGTTCTGCACAGGAGAGACCGGCTTCATGCGCGGTCCCAAGCGTCGCGAGATCGGTCACGGCGCACTGGCAGAGCGCGCGCTCATGCCTGTCGTTCCCGACGAGGAGACGTTCCCGTACACGATTCGTATCGTGTCCGAGGTTCTTGAGTCCAACGGCTCGTCCTCCATGGGTTCCGTTTGCGGTTCGACCATGGCTCTCATGGATGCAGGAGTCCCGATCTCAGCTCCGGTCTCCGGTATCGCCATGGGTCTGATCAAGGAGGGCGACGATGTCGCTGTCCTGAGTGACATCCAGGGCCTCGAGGACTTCCTCGGCGACATGGACTTCAAGGTGGCAGGTACCGAGAACGGCATCACCGCACTGCAGATGGACAACAAGGCCAAGGGCGTCGGCTACGGCATCCTAGCCAAGGCACTGCACCAAGCGCATGAAGGCCGGATGCACATCCTCGGCAAGATGATGGAGTCGATCAACGAGCCTCGCGAGGTTCTGTCCGAGTATGCTCCCCGCATCCTGACCATCAAGATCCCGCAGGATAAGATCCGCGAGGTCATCGGCTCCGGAGGCAAGGTCATCCGCGGTATCCAGTCGGAGACCGGCGCTCAGATCGATATCCAGGAGGACGGCACGATCTTCGTTGCATCTCGTGTCAATGGAGGCGAGTAAGGAGTGCGACGATTCATCCTGTTCGTCAA
>JAQIBK010000164.1 GCA_027859125.1 Actinomycetota bacterium
GCACGGTCTCTGCGAACAGCTGTGTCTCCGGACGCTGGAACACGAGCCCGACGTTGCCGGGCGACGGCGCTCCAGCTTCTCCGGGTGTACCCACCGTGACCGTGCCGGTCGTGGGTTCGAGCAGACCGGCTCCCAGCCGGAGCAACGTTGACTTGCCGGACCCTGTCGGCCCGAGGATGAGTGTCAGGGTCCCTGGCTCGACTCCTATGGAGACATCGTTGACAGCACACTGCTCGAATGTAGTGCCAATGCCGTACGTATGCCCTACGTGCTCGAATCTCAGCTGCACAGAGCCTCCGCCATTCCCTCAGCCGAAAGCGGACCCGCAGGAAGCCGAAAGCCTGTTTCCCGTAGTGCAGCCTCCATCACTTGAAGAGGTGGCGACTCCAATCCGCAGGACTCCAACACTCCTTCTGTCGCAAGCAGCTCTGCGGGTGTCCCGGCGAACGCGATCCTCCCGGCATCAAGAACGACGACGCGCTCGGCTGTGACCACGTCAGCAAGATGGTGAGTGATGAACAGGATTCCGACCCCCTGCGACTTGAGAAGTTCGACGAGCGCCAGAACCGAGCCCCTTCCCTCGGGGTCCAACATGGCCGTCGGCTCATCCAACACCAAGTATGCCGGCCGCATCGCCAAGGCTCCCGCGATCGCAAGTCTCTGCTTCTGTCCGCCGGACAGCAGGTGCGGCTCTCGGCGCTCGAGTCCGGTCAAGCCGACGATGGACAGCGCGCCGTCAACTCGTTCACGAATCTCAGACCGTTCGATTCCCAGATTCTCTGGACCGAAGGCGACATCTTCCTCGACCACCGTTCCGACGATCTGATCGTCAGGATCCTGGAGCACCAAACCGACACGCGAACGAACCTCCCACATGAGGGACTCATCGGCAGTGTCCATGCCTTCGACTATCACCTTGCCCGTCGCTGGCAGAAGCAGTCCATTGACGAGACAGGCCAGTGTTGATTTGCCTGAGCCATTCGCTCCCAGCACGGCCAGAGTCTCACCGGGCTCGAGACGCATGTCGATATCGCTCACGGCCGCGCGGGAAGCACCCGCATACGTGAAACTGACCTCATCGAAATGAATCATGCGTAGCCCTGGCCCCCGCCCAACTCTATCCGGGTACGAAAAGAGGACCTCACAGCGTAGTGCGAGGCCCTCCCTCCTGTCTGTGCATTAGGTCGGTAGTTCACCGACAGCACGATCCTTACGCGAAGCGTGATCTAGTCGACCAGCTCCATGATTACGATAGGGGCATTGTCGCCCTTACGCGGACCGAGCTTCAAGATCCGAGTGTATCCGCCGGCACGCTCTTCGAACCGAGGTGCGATGTCAGCGAACACCTTGTGCACCAGCTCGCGATCTCCAAGCTCAGCGAGAGCCAGACGGCGAGAGTGTACGTCGCCCTTCTTGCCCCACGTGATGATCTTGTCGACCAGCGTGCGGACCTCCTTGGCGCGAGCCTCGGTGGTCTTGATGCGCTCATTGGTGAACAGTGCGATTGCGAGACTCCGCTTCATCGCCTTTGTGTGACTCGCGTCGGTGCCGAGCTTCCGGCCCTTCTTGAGGTGTCTCATCGTTTGCGCTCTCCCACTACTGCTTGAGTCCCAAGCCCATCTGCTGGAGCTTGTCCTTCACTTCTTCAATCGACTTCGCACCGAAGTTGCGGATGTTAAGAAGATCCGCCTCGGAGCATTCGTTCAGCTGCCCTATGGTGTTGACGCCCTGCCTCTTGAGGCAGTTGTAGGAACGAACAGACAAGTCCAGTTCCTCGATCGGCGTGTCCATCACAGAGTCGCCTTCCTCAACAACAGCTGAGAAGATTCCCTCCTCGGGAATCTCTGTGACAGCTTGCTCCGTGAATAGTATGGTGTGCTCGTTCACAATGTGACCGGCACGCGCTACTGCGTCACTCGCCTCGATAGCACCGTTCGTTTCGACCTCAAGGGTCAGTTTGTCGTAGTCGGTACGCTGTCCCACACGGGTGTTGTCCACCACGTAGGTACAACGACTGACCGGACTGAACAGCGAGTCTATGGTGATGACGCCAATAGGATCCTCGGCGCGCTTGTTGCGATCGGCGGACACGTAGCCACGTCCAACTCCGATCCGGATGCCCATCTCGAGCTTTCCGTCCTTGTTCAAGGTCGCGATGACCTGCTCTGGGTTCACCAGGTCGAACTCAGCAGGAATCTTCAGATCTGCGCCCGTGACCACACAAGGACCAGAGACGGTAAGCGTTGCGACAGCGTCGCCCGCTCCGATACCGGTCTCGCGGAACACGAGTCCCTTGACGTTAAGCACGATGTCGGTGACATCCTCGCGGACGCCCTCGATCGTAGCGAACTCATGCTGCACGCCCTCCACCCGAATCGATGTTGCAGCTGCGCCCTGAAGCGAAGAGAGCAACACGCGACGCATGCAGTTTCCCAGCGTGTAGCCGAAACCGCGTTCCAGCGGCTCCACGACGTACCGCGCAACGCGGTCGTCCACTTGCTCTACATTGACCTGGGGCCTCATGAACTCTGTCATCAAATAATCCTCCTTGGCCTACTGTTTCTGGCCTACTTGGAGTACAGCTCGACGATGAGCTGCTCGCGGACGGGAGCGTCAATCTGCTCACGCTCTGGCATGGACAGAACCTTACCGGTGAGCTTCTCGATATCCACTTCCAGCCAACCCGGAACCTCTGTCTTCTCCGAGGAGATGAGTGCCGTCTTGATGACGACGAGATCCTTGGACTTGTTCGCAACCGCGATCACATCGCCTGTACGAACGCGATACGACGGGATGTTCACACGACCACCGTTCACGGTGAAGTGCCCGTGACGGACAACCTGACGAGCTTCGTCTCGCGACTTGGCGAAGCCAAGACGGTAGACGGCATTGTCAAGGCGTGTTTCAAGAAGCCTCAACAAGTTGATACCAGTGATGCCTGACTGGCGATTGGCCAACTCGTAGTAGTTATGGAACTGCTTTTCCAGCAGTCCGTAGATCCGCTTCGTCTTCTGCTTCTCACGAAGCTGTACGCGGTATTCAGAGTCGCGCGGACGACGCTTCCCGGCCTGGCCGGGTGGATACGGTCGACGCTCAACGCCACATTTGTCGCTGTAGCAGCGATCGCCCTTGAGAAAGAGCTTGATTCCTTCACGGCGGCACAGTCTGCAGTCCGCCCCGGTATAGCGAGCCATCTTTAGGTTATTCCTCCCGAGTTACACGCGACGCCGCTTGCGCGGACGACAGCCGTTGTGCGGGACAGGGGTGCAGTCCTGGATGCTGGAGAGTTCCAGCCCAGCGGCCTGCAGTGAACGGACCGCGGTCTCGCGACCTGAGCCCGGACCCTTGACGAAGACGGATACCTTGCGGACACCGTGCTCCTGGGCCATCTTGGCGCACGCCTCTGCGGCCATCTGCGCGGCGAACGGCGTCGACTTGCGTGAGCCCTTGAAGCCCACAGTGCCGGCCGACTGCCACGCTATCACATTACCCGAAGGATCGGTGATGGTGATGATCGTGTTGTTGAACGTGCTCCTGATGTGAGCCTGACCCACGGCGATATTCTTGCGCTCTGCGCGCCGCACGCGAGTTCTGGCAGTTGTCTTTTTAGCCATACCTGCCTACTTACCCTTCTTCTTTGCGCCAATTTGACGACGCGGGCCCTTGCGAGTGCGAGCATTCGTGTGGGTCCGCTGACCGCGCACGGGTAGTCCGCGGCGATGACGGAGGCCGCGATAGCAGCCGATCTCCATCAGGCGCTTGATGTTCTGGCCGGTCTCTCGGCGGAGGTCTCCCTCGACCTTGAGGCTACGGTCTATGTACTCACGCAGACGAACGACCTCTTCTTCCGTAAGGTCGCGCACACGAGTATCCGGGCTTATGCCGGTCTCGCGCAGGATCGTTTCGCTGGTCGTCTGACCGATCCCGTAGATGTAGGTGAGGCCGACCTCAACGCGCTTCTCGCGCGGAAGGTCGACACCTGCGATGCGGGCCAAGCTTGTTCCCTCCTACCTAACCCTGTCGCTGCTTGTGGCGAGGGTTCTCGCAAATCACGAAGACCACGCCACGGCGACGGATCACTTTGCACTTATCACACATCTTCTTTACCGAAGGACGTACCTTCATCGTTCTCCCTCTCAAAGCGACTTGCGCGAAATATCTATGTTCACACCCAGCCGCAGGTGCCGTTTGTCAGGAACAGAACACATAGGACCAATGGCGCCGATGCGTCCACGAACAGTGTGACTCCGATTACTTGTAGCGATAGGTGATGCGTCCGCGAGTCAGGTCGTATGGCGAAAGCTCGACGACCACCTTGTCACCGGGAAGAATGCGAATGTAGTGCATGCGCATCTTTCCAGAAATATGGGCAAGCACCTTGTGTCCGTTCTCCAACTCAACGCGAAACATGGCGTTGGGTAGGGGCTCAGAAACAGTGCCTTCCATCTCTATTGCATCTTCACGCTTGCTCAAGTAGCGACGCTCCTCAACTGCTTCAAGTCACGAAAGGATAGTATAGCCATACAGAGGCAGCACGTCCAATCGAATATGAATCTACTCGACTGTAAGGATAACTGGCCCCTCGTCTGTGATCACGATCGTGTGCTCGAAATGCGCCGACAGCTTACCGTCCCGCGTCACGACTGTCCATCCGTCATCGAGCGATTCAACCCCTGCATCACCAGCATTGATCATCGGTTCTATCGCGAGGACCATCCCAGTCTTGAGAGAGGGACCCTGGCCTGCCTGTCCATAGTTGGGAATCTGTGGCTCTTCGTGCATGTTGCGACCGATACCATGGCCGACATACTCTTTGACCACCGAGAAACCCTCACCCTCGGCAAGGGTCTGAACCGCACTGGAGATGTCATAGAGCCGCATACCTGAATGGCAGCGCGAGATTCCAGCCTCTAGCGACCGTCTCGTCGCGTCAAGCAAGCGCGTTGCCTCGGCGGTGATCCTGCCAACCGGGAAGGTCAAAGCGCTATCGCCGAAGTAGCCGTCCACAATCGCGCCGCAGTCAACTGAGAGAATGTCGCCTTCGCGAAGCACCACCACGCTCGATGGTATGCCGTGAACCACCTGATGGTTCAGAGACGCACAAATGGTACCGGGAAACCCGTGGTACCCCTTGAAAGCGGGCTTGGCCCCCGCATCCCGAATGACGGCTTCAGCGAGCTCGTCGAGCTCGAGCGTGGTCACTCCAGCCCGTACCGCCTCCCCAACAGAACGGAGAGCCCGAGCGGTTACCCGCCCGGCCTCTCTCATGATGTCTATCTCTGTTTGGGACTTGCGAATGATCACACTACTCGCGCTAGCCTTTCACGATCGTATGTACATCGGCGAACACATCATCAACTGGCCTGTCGCCGTCGATCTCCTTCAGCACGCCTTTGTCTCGATAGTAGTCGACCAGCGGTGCCGTCGAAAGCTCATACACGTTCAAGCGATTCGAAACAGTCTCCACAGTGTCGTCGTCGCGCAGATACAGCTCGCCACCACAGGCATCACAAACCTCAACCTTGGCGGGCGCATTGTTCTGCAAGTTGTATATCTTGCCACAACCTCTGCACGTACGACGGGCAGTGAGTCGATCCACGAGTACCTTGCTGTCGACTGCGACCAGAATGGCTGCATCGATCGACTTGCCCATGGAATCGAGCTCTCCGTCCAGAACCTCGGCCTGTACGGCCGTCCTGGGGAATCCATCCAGTATGAAGCCCTTGCCCGCATCGTCATCTGCGAGACGACCCTTGACCAGACCGATGACGACCGGGTCGGGGACCAGATCTCCAGCGTCCATATACCGCTTGGCCTCGAGGCCGAGTGGCGTGGCATCCGCCACGGCCTTACGCAGGATGTCACCGGTCGAGATATGTGGAAAACCCCACGCCTCCACGATCTTGGCAGCCTGCGTGCCTTTTCCGGCGCCTGGAGCGCCCAGTAGGACGATGTTCATGAATCTCCTCCAGAATTCTAGGTGCCTACTTGAAGAACCCGTCATAGTGACGCATCTTGAGCTGGCTCTCGAGCTGGGTCATGGTCTCCAGAGCAACGCCCACCATGATCAGTATCGATGTACCACCGAACTGCTCGAGCACCGTCACGCCCGTGGAACGGAACAGAATCGTGGGAGCGATCGCTATCAATCCCAAGAACACGGCTCCGGGAAGCGTGATGCGGTTGAGTACGTTCTCAATGTAGGAAACAGTGGCCCTGCCTGGACGCACGCCCGGGATGAATCCACCGTTCTTGCGAAGGTTGTCGCCCAGATCGATCGGGTTGAACACCAGCGCCGTGTAGAAGTATGTGAAGAACACGATGAACGCAAAGAACAGTGCGTAGTACAACCAGCCGCTTGAAAGCGCGTTGCCTATGCGAATAAGAGTCGCATTGTTGGTCATCGCCGCGAGCTGAGCCGGGAAGAACAGGATCGCCGATGCGAAGATGATCGGGATCACGTTCGCTCCGTTGATCTTGAGCGGGATATACGTGCCCGCACCACCATAGACCTTGCGGCCGACAACACGTTTGGCGTACTGCACAGGGATGCGACGTTGGCCGCGTTCCATGGCCACGATCGCTGCGATCACGAACACGAAAATGAACAGCATGACCACGACCATGAAGGCGCTGCCAAGCTGAATCGCCTGCCATATCGCCTGTGGGAAACGCGCGACAATGCTCGCAAAGATGATCAGCGACATTCCGTTGCCGATCCCTCGCTGTGTGATGAGCTCGCCCATCCACATGATCATGGCGGTACCCGCGATGAGTGTGACGACGACCATGACACGACTCAACGTGTCGAATCCACCGCCTGTGCCGGCGAAAGCATCACGGAAGACCGCGAGGCTACCTATGGACTGCAGAAGTGCGATCGCGAGAGTTCCGTAGCGAGTCCACTGAGTGACCTTGCGCTGACCGGCTTCGCCCTCTTTCGACCACCGCTCCAGTGCGGGAATAACGCCCTGCAGTAGCTGCATGATGATCGATGCGGTGATGTAGGGCATGATCCCCAACGCGAACACTGCAAAGTTCTCCAGCGCACCGCCTGAGAACAGGTTGAGCAGGCCTAGCGCAGCCCCACCCTCGACGATGCTCTTGACCTTGGCAAGATCCACACCAGGGACCGGGATATGTGCACCCACACGATAGAGCGCCAGGATAGTCAGCGTGAAGATTATCTTCTTACGAAGCTCAGGTACTCGGAACGCATTCGCAAGGGCGGTAATCACAGCGTATCGACCGTCCCTCCGGCTGCCTCGATCTTTGCTCGCGCAGGACCAGACACCTTGTCCACCTTGACAGTCAGGGCCTTGGTCAGTTCACCGTCGCCCAGAACCTTCACCGGTGCCGTCTTGGACTTGACGATGCCCTTGGCGTACAGAACGTTGATGTCTACTACATCGCCCTTCGCGAACACGTCCTCAAGCCGAGAAACGTTGACGACTGCGTACTCGACGCGGAAATGGTTCGTGAAACCGGGCAGCTTGGGCAGTCGCATGTAGAGCGGGTTCTGTCCACCCTCGAAGCCTGGGCCCTTGCTTCCGCCCGCGCGCGAATTCTGACCATCGCTTCCGCGGCCGGACTGGCCACCGTGTCCACTACCATGTCCACGGCCAACGCGCTTGCGGTCCTTACGTGAGCCGGGAGCCGGCGTAAGATCGTTCAACTGCATGTCTGTCTCCTTTTGTTTCGCTTCGGGGGCGCACTGCGCCCACCGCTACCGGCCGCTCGCCGCCGGCTAACTTACCTTGCTGCCGCATTTGCGGCCGTGCCCAAGTTCCCAAAGGCACGTCGCTGGTCGATCGATCCTAAATCTCTTCGACCTTGACCAGATGCTTGACCTTGAACACCATACCGCGAATCACAGGATTGTCGTCGTGCTCAACGCTGTGTCGAATCCGCTTGAGGCCCAGGGCGCGTACTGTTGCCTTCTGGTCCTTGGGCTGGCTGATGACGCTCTTGAACTGAGTGACTCGTAGTCTCTTTGCCATTGGGGTCTACTCCTCCCAACCGTAAATCTGTCCCACTGTCTTACCGCGACGACGAGCTATCTGCTCGGGGCTCGAGAGATTCTTGAGTCCTTCTGCCGCCGCCTTGAGCATGTTGAGCGCGTTGTCGCTGCCGAGGGACTTCGACAGAACATCGGTGACTCCGGCCAACTCGAGCAGAGCTCGAATCGGTCCGCCTGCGATGATTCCGGTACCGGGGGCCGCTGGCGTCAGCAGTACCCTGCCGGCACCGAACACACCGTTGATCGGGTGCGGAATCGTACCATCCTGCAGCGGCACGTCGAACATGTTCTTCTTGGCGTCCTCGATGCCCTTCTTGATGGCAACAGGCACTTCCTGAGACTTGCCCATGCCGACACCTACACGACCCTTACCGTCACCGACGACAACGAGAGCTGTCAGGGCGAAACGACGTCCACCCTTGACCACCTTCGAGACGCGATTGATATAGACTACCTTTTCCTTTAGCTCCGATACCGGGGCTTCCCTGCGGGCCATACAGATCCTCCCTAGAACTTGAGTCCGGCGCTGCGCGCGCCGTCTGCCAGAGCCTTGACCCGACCGTGGTACAGGCGACCACCGCGATCAAAAATGACCTCAGTGTAGCCAGCCTCGAGGGCCCTTCGGCCGACAGCCTCACCGACGGCCTTCGCCGAATCGATGTTCGCGCCGGACTTGAGTGCGGTACGCAGCTCAGTGTCGATACTCGATGCGTTCACCAGCGTGACGCCGGCTACATCGTCGATCAACTGAGCGTAGATGTTCGAGTTGCTGCGGGTTACACAGAGTCGCGGACGAGTGGACGTGCCACTAACCCGACCCCGTACTTTCCGCTTGCGACGAATCAGACCCGCCGCCTTCGCCTTCGTCCTGTCCATCCTGTTAACTCTCCTTGTTCCATGCGAGGCGATGTCCGACCGCCCCACGCTGTTCTATCAACGAACCGATCTACTTGGCAGTCTTGCCAAGCTTGCGACGAACGTATTCGCCTTCGTAGCGGATACCCTTGCCCTTGTATGGCTCGGGGCGACGCCAATCACGAATCTCTGCGGCCACTTGACCGACTCGCTGCTTGTCGATGCCACTGACAATGATCTTGGTCTGCGTGGGCACCTCGAAGGAGATACCTGGCTCAGCGACAACAACAACAGGATGACTGAACCCGAGAGCAAGCTCCAAGTCCGATCCCTTCAGTTGTGCACGATAGCCAACGCCGACGATCTCAAGAGTCTTGGAGAAACCCTCCGAGACTCCCTGAACCATGTTGGCGATGAGAGAACGTGTCAGGCCATGCAACGAGCGATGGGTACGACCGTCACTCGGACGAGTGACCATGAGGGCACCATCGATCATCTCGAGCGCCATTTCTTCATTGAAGGTGCCATTAAGTTCCCCCTTGGGGCCCTTGACCTTCACCGTTGAACCTTCGATCTTCACCTCGACCCCGGACGGGACCGGGACGGGCTGCTTTCCGATACGGGACACAGCTGTCGCTCCTTTCAGTCCTGTCCGACTACCAGATATAGGCGATGACTTCGCCACCGACGCCGGACTTGCGCGCGGTACGTTCAGTCATTACGCCACTGGATGTTGATATCACGGCGATGCCGAGGCCACCCAGAACACGGGGAAGCTCGTCCTTCTTGGCATACACACGAAGACCCGGCTTGGAGATCCGGCGGATGCCGGTGATAGTGCGCTCCTTCTTGGGTCCATACTTCAACGTGATCTCGAGAGAAGCCTGGGGCTCCGCCTCGATCACGGTGTAGTCCTCAATGTATCCCTCATCCTTCATGATGCGGGCGATCTCCACCAGCTTCTTGGATGAGGGCATGGTCGTCGACTCCTTGAACGCGATGTTCGCATTGCGAACTCGTGTCAGCATATCGGCGATCGGGTCGGTCATGCTCATGTGTCTTTCCTCCTATGGTTCGGGATGATCCCGTTTTCGTTGGTTCGCTGCGACCCATGGCCGCCACGCCTTCCGAATCGGTCCTTCTCCGGTCGAATAAGGCCCTACCAGCTGGCCTTACGGACGCCGGGAAGCTCGCCTCGGCTTGCAAGCTCGCGCACGCAGATGCGACACATGCCGAACTTTCGATAGAACGCACGTGGTCGACCGCAGCGTTCGCAGCGGCGAATAGTACGCGTCGAGAACTTCGGCTTACGCTTCGCCTTGGCTATCATCGACTTCTTAGCCACCATTACCTCCTTCTTGGGCGCGAAACGCGCCCAATACATCTATCGCTTGAACGGGAACCCGAAGGTGCTGAGCAGCGCCTTCGCTTCCTCGTCTGTGTTTCCAGTAGTAACGAACGTGACGTCCATGCCGCGAGTGACTGTAACGTTGTCGTAGTCGATCTCCGGGAAGATCAGCTGCTCAGTCACACCCATGGAGTAGTTGCCGCGACCATCGAACGATGTCGCCGGCAATCCACGGAAGTCGCGGATACGCGGGATGGCGGTCGAGAGCAGACGATCGAAGAACTCCCACATGCGGTCTCCACGAAGGGTGACCTTGCAGCCGATCGGCACGCCTTCGCGTAGCTTGAAGGCCGCGATGGACTTCCTGGCGACGGTCACTTTCGGTCTCTGACCGGTGATGATCATCATGTCTTCGATTGCCGAGTCCAGGAGCTTCTTGTCCTGGGACGCAGCGCCTACCCCCATATTGACCACGATCTTGGTCAAACAAGGAACCTGGTTGACGTTCTCGTAGCCGAACTGTTCCACCAACTTCGCTACGGATTCGTCCTTATAGTGTGTCCTAAGCCTGGGTACCACCTGTCATACCTCCGTCATATATCCACGCCGGATTCCGACCCGACGCTTCTCGACGAGACCACCTCGCCGACGGCCAACTACTTGTCTATTGCGTTTCCGCACTTCTTGCACACACGAACACGCACGCCTTCTTCACGCTTGCGTGACACACGAGTTGCCTGCGAGCAGTTCGGGCACACGAGCATAACGTTGCTTACGTGAATCGTGCCCTCGATCTCGAGGATCCCGCCCTGTGGGTTCTTCTGCGTCGGGCGCGCATGCTTCTTGATCATGTTGACACGCTCGACCACAATTCGCTCCTTGAAAGGATACGCACGGAGAACTCGGGACTCCTTGCCCTTGTCCTTACCAGCGATAACCTTCACTTTGTCGCCCTTGTGAATCGTCATGGACTTCGCCATCTCACATACCTTCCTAGATAACCTCGGGTGCCAGCGACACGATCTTCATGTACTTCCGATCACGCAGCTCGCGTGCGACCGGGCCGAAGATGCGCGTGCCCCGAGGGTTGCCCTGTAGATCGATGATGACTGCAGCATTCTCATCGAACTTGATATAGCTGCCGTCCTTGCGGCGGACCTCTTTCTTGGTCCTGACCACAACTGCCCGGACGACCTCGCCCTTCTTGACGGTGCCGTTCGGAATCGCTTCCTTGACCGTGCAGACGATGGTGTCGCCAACACGAGCATACCGACGCTTGGAACCGCCGAGTACTTTGATGCACAGCACCTTACGAGCACCAGAGTTGTCGGCCACCTTGAGCCGGGATTCTGCCTGAATCATTTCGTCCTCCGTACCGTCGACGGCCGTACCGGGTTCATCTCACCCAGAAGCGGGCCGTTGCTACTTGGCCTTCTCA
>JAQIBK010000206.1 GCA_027859125.1 Actinomycetota bacterium
TATCGAAGTTCGCACCGGAGATGAGCGCGGAGGTCTCATATCGGTTGTCTCCGCCAAGTCGCTGAACACGAGTTCCGGCCCAAGGCGAGATCTCGGTGACGACTTGAACGGCGAATGACTCAGTGGAGAAGTCCTGTGGTCCGATGTCGGTAGCCGACACCGCGCGCAATGGGGCAAGATAGTCGACCTTGAGCTCTAGAACGAGCACCGTCTTGGCCCCGTCCTCGGTGAGAAGACAGCTATACAGGTAGTGCTTGCCCTCTGGGGCCAACAGGGCCTCGCTGTAGACCGTCCACGGCCCCAAGGTGCTGTCCCATTGATACATGACAATGCCGGACTCAAGCGGCATCAGCGACACATGAGTGGCCTGCGTGCGCCACCCGTTATACGAATCTGCGTAGAGAGGAGTGACGGTCGCCTGAAGGCCGGTATCCTCGGATGGATCAGCAACGGCGGCGGGAACGAACAGAACGCACAGAAGCGTGACGATCGATAGCGCGACCGCTGCACGGCTCCCTCTTGTGCGTCCATTTTCTTGCATATCTGGGAGCACCCTTTCAGCCGGGCACCCTACCTCAAGGCAACCTCTTCAACTCTCAGCTTGCGCGTCGCCCACGGCCAATACCGGGAAAGCGATTCCTTCCCATATTCAGTTTCATCGTCAGAATCCGGTCAGAACTGAAGATTCGCCCAGCTAGAACCACCAGGACAACGAACCACACGAACTCATATGCGATGCCCATGAACACGACCGCGTAGTTACCAAGGAACAGATTCGGTGCCGTCATGAAGGGATGGCTGAACGGAATGGCCAACACCAACCACTTGATCACAGGTGATACCTGCTCGATATCGACGAACAGCGTGAGGAAGTAGGGAATCATGATCATGACCATGAGCGGAGCCATGAGGGCTTGAACAGCCTTCACGTTCTCCGCGAACGCCCCCAGGATCACTGCGACAGCGAGTGCCACCAAGATCGCCATGAACAGAGCGAGTCCCAGGATCGCGTAGTCGCCGCCACCCAGTTGAAGTCCGAGCTGAGACAACGCTTCCCCTTCTCCTCCGGCGCCGAAGGGCGAGCCGCCGGCCCCCAGCCCTGATGTGAGACCGTCCATGTATGACCGCATGCCATACATATATGCGACCGCAGAAAGCAGCGCCACCATCGATGCAGCAACCATCTTGGCGCCGATGATCGAGGTCCGGCTCACAGGCATGGACAGCATGGTCTCGAGCGTCTTGTTCTCCTTCTCCGAGGCGATCGTTGTGGCGATCATCTGCGCTGCGAGCATGATCACAACGAATAGCACGATCGGAATGAAGGTCGTCTGTTGGGTTATGAAGCCCATGACCTCGCCAACACTCGCAAGAGCGTCACGATCGCCGATGACCACGTGCTCTACGCCCACAACAGGTCGCTTGAGAGCCGACGGACTGGCATCCGGCATGGCGGCCAGTATCAGACTGTCGCTTATGGACGAGTTCACCGCATCCAGAATCGCAGAGAGCGTTCCTGAGTCGATCGCCGCAGTGAATGAGAAGTTCTCCAGAGCGACGAATGTCTGGACCTCTTGCGGCTCAGAGCCGCCCAACCCACTCTCGAAACCTTCAGGGATCATGACGGCCAACTGCTGATCGGCCTCTCGCATCGCGTCAGGAATCCCCTCGGCTGACCCCATGTCCACTACAGCGATCTCGTATCCCGCAGAGTCCAGAGCGTCGCTGACAGCTGCCGATGACACTGTTCGATCAAGATCCAGCATCATGATCGTGCGCACCTGATGCTGCGCCTTGTCCCCTTGCTCGCCGACGACGTTGCCCAGTACGGCGAACATAACAATGACGATCACAAATGGAAGCAGCATCTGTACGGTGATGAGCTCGCGCAGTTCCTTGACGACGAGTACGCTGAACTTCCTCATCGGGCCACCTCCGCGAATACTTCCTCGAGATTGGCCGCGCCGAATTTCTCCTTGAGCTCAGCCAGGGTACCCGTGTCCTTGATCTCACCCTTGTAGAGCAGGGCGACTCTATCGGAGAGGTACTCGATCTCCAGCATGTTGTGACTTGAGAGGAGCACCCCCATGCCGCTCGCCGCGAATCGCTTGACTGTGTCGCGTACCTCCAGAGCATTCAGCACGTCGAGGCCGGAGGTCGGCTCATCCAGAATCGCCAACTTGGGACGAGTCATCAGCGTCCGGGCCAACAGCAGTTTTCGCGTCATTCCTTTTGAGAACGAGCCGAGCTTGTCCCCCAGACGATCCCCCAGCCCGGTGAGTTCTCGTGCCTGCGCGAGCGCGTCGGCTCTGTCCGCAGCCTCAGCGAAGAAGATGTTCGCCACGAACTTGAGGTAGGCATCACCGGTCATGTTCTTGTACGCACCGGCCTCTTCGGGCAGATAGGAGATGATCTCGCGCACGTGATCGGCGCCCTCGGTCACGTCGGTGCCATCGACTATCACATCACCCTGTGTAGGGCGAAGGATCGTGGCCACGATTCTGAGAGTCGTGGTCTTGCCCGCGCCATTCGGGCCGATGAGTGCGAACACCTCACCGGCGCGCACATCGAAATCTATGCCTTTGACCGCTTCCAGTTGTCCGTAGGACTTGCGCAGACCGCGCACTTCGAGCACATTCGATCGCATGCCCTCTCCCTTCCCCTGCAGTGCTTACCTCAACAGTTGGCAGAGACCTAGTCGATCTCCACTGTGTCTGCCGAACTCGTCACGAAATGACACGCCCAGCATGCGTCCTGCACATGCTCGCGCGGTGTCTCTTGATCGGGGCTGATCGGCTGAATGAATACGTGCCCCGCTGCCCAGATGAGCAGGAGCACGAGCATCAGAGCAGCCATCCACCCCATTGCTCGTTTCGCCATTTGGCCCTCTACGCCTCCAAGGGGAGCACGTACAACATCACCGCAAGAAAGTGACACACGCTACCCGCAAGCACCCAGAGGTGCCAGACCATGTGCATGTATCGAACCTTCTTGAGCACGTAGAACGCCGTGCCGAGCGTGTAGCACAGACCGCCGGCGATCAGCAGCCACAAGCCACCCGGCGCGAGACCCTCGATCAGGGGTTTGATGGCCACAACGACGAACCAGCCGAGTCCCAGATAGACAGCGGCGGAGAGCCCCTTCGGGCGGTAGACCCATGCGGCCTCCATGACGATCCCTGCAATTGCCAACGCCCATACAATGCCGAACATCCACCACCCACCGTTGTCGCGCATGACGACCAACGTGAACGGTGTGTACGTTCCGGCGATGAGCAAGTAGATGCCCGCGTGGTCGATGATCTTGAACACATGCTTGGCTCTCGGCCAAGGTAGGCTGTGATAGAGGGTGGACGCGGTGTATTCGAGCACCAGGCTCACTCCGTAGACGATCGCACTGGCCAAGTGCCAGCCGTTGCCATAAGTGGCAGCGAACATGACGAGGGCTGTGAGCGCAGCGATGCTCAGCGCGACACCCACCCCGTGGGTGACGCTGTTGGCGATCTCCTCGCCGACCGAATAGGATCGGTCCCAGTGCTTCTCGTGTGTTTCGTCCGCCATCTCCACAACCAATCCCATCGATTCCCTCACCCTCAGCGCGCAGGCCCACGACGGTTCTCTCAGCACAGACCGTGTCCAACATGACGGTAATCGTACCATCACAAGTCCCCTCGGCACTGTTCTCGCTACCTGTTGTCGTATCATGATTGACTGCGAATCCGTTCACGCCGATGCGTAGAGTAGACTCGCTCGAAAGGAGCCCCCTGTGGTCGCCCGAAAGTACTCGCTCGATCCTGGATCGGCCCGCGCGCGCGTCAGAGCGCTTCTAGTGACACTACTGATCGCCACTGCGGTCACTCTTTTCGGTAGCCTGGCCGAGGCATCGGCGTATTCCTTGGACCTGTCGACCGAGGACCTGTCCCGGCTATCCCAACGAGTCGTTGTGGGCGAGGTCGTGGGACTGGAGTCACGCGAGGACGCCGCCCTGGGGATCGTCACCGAAGTCTCGTTGGCAGTCGAGCGCAGACTCAAAGGGGACTGCCCTGAAAGACTCACCTTCCTGGTAGCGGGCGGCTCGGTGAACGGAATCGCGATCTGGGCATCCGACACACCGGCGTTCACGCTCGGGGAGCGCGTCGCAGTGTTCTTGGATGCCAAGGGTCTGGTAGTCGGCGGCGGACAGGGCCGTCTCGGCATCACAGAATCCGATAGGGTCGCTGAGACCGGCGAATCCCTGTCGCGACTCGTCGGCCGCGTTGCCAGACCTACAGTCGATTCTTCGCTGATTCACGCATTCCCGGAGGTCTTCGGCCTGGCCCAGGAAACCGCTGAAGTCTCCGTACAGTCAGTGGCCCCCCAGGCCGGTCCGACCATAACCTCGATCTCACCGGGCTCAGCCGCCGCGGGCGTGGGCGATGTGGTGACGATCATAGGTTCCGGTTTTGGCAGCACAAAAGGATCGGTGAACTTCTTCTACCAAGACAACATGACCATTCAGGGCGAAGCCACCTCGTGGACCGACACGACGATCCGTGTCGTGGTTCCTGTCGGTGAAGTCGTTCCTCCCGGTGAAGAGGATAGCTATCCCGCCTCGGCATCATCGGGTCCCGTGACCGTGAGGACCTCGGGCGGGCTGGTGTCCAACAGCTACTCCTTCAACGTCACCTTCTCCTACAGTGGCGTGTCTTGGGCCGACCCGAATCTGGACTACTACGTGAACCCCAACACCTCCGACACGGCTGCGGAGCTGGGACTGGTCCAGTCAGCGGCCGCTGTGTGGACCGCGCAGACACCCTTCAACCTCACCTACCGAGGAACCCGCGCCTCTGGCGACATCGGCAACGACCTCAACGAACTCCAGTGGCGTACCGACATGCCGCCCGGGCAGCTGGGCCGCGCATTCATTCGATACTACGAGAGCAACTACGAGATCATAGAGGCGGACGTTGGCTTCAACGATACCTACTACGCCTGGGGCGACGGATCAGGTGAGACGGTCGACATATGGACTGTCGCCCTCCACGAGACGGGTCACTGGCTGAGCCTGCGTGACCTATATGGTGCCGGCGACTCGGGCGAGGTCATGTACGGGCGAGCCGGCATCGGACAACAGAAGCGCGCACTCGCGGCCGACGACGTCGCTGGAGCGCAGTGGATCTACGGCAGCTCCGGTGATGCCCCTGTCACCACTGCAAGCGGAATACCCCCTGGATGGAGCCGCGACCCTGTCACCGTCACCCTGACGGCGACCGATCCCACAGGGGTGGACAGAACCACCTACAGAATCAACGAGAGCACCCCGTTCAGCTACAGTTCACCCTTCACGATCACCGCTCAGGGGCCTACAACGATATCTTTCTGGTCTGTTGACGACCAAGGCAACGTTGAGTCGGTCAAGACCGTCACCACGCTGATAGACGGAACCGCACCTGTGACCGCGACTAGTGGGCGGGCGCTGTACTTCGGTAGCGCAACGATCGCTCTTTCCGCCTCTGATCCCCTGTCAGGTGTCGCAAAGACCTACTACCGCATCGACGACGGTCCCACCATGACCGGCACGTCGGCCACCGTGTCCTCGACAGGCGACCACACAGTCGCGTACTGGTCGTCGGACCTTGCCGGAAACACGGAGAATTCCCACCTGTCGGAGTTCACTGTTCTCGATCCGCCGGACGTGGATATCGAGCGTGTGTCGGGCACCAGCCGATACGACACAGCTGCAGAGATCATCCGGAACAACTTTGCCGAGGGCTCCTCGCCCGTCGTGGTCCTTGCAACCGGTGCCGGATTCGCCGACGCCCTGTCGGCATCCGGCCTCGCGGGCAGCTACAATGCCCCCCTTCTACTGACCCCCCGCGATACGCTCGATTGGAACGCGGCCTCAGAGATGGAGCGCCTTGGCGCCGACACTGTGATCATTGTCGGTGGCGAGGCCGCCATCTCATCGGCTGTCGGGCGTGAACTAGCGGACCGCGGATACGCTGTGGATCGAATCGCAGGCACGAACCGATACGACACGGCCGCGCGCGTCGCTCGCAGAATCGCTCAGGTCGGGGGTGCCTCCTTCTCCGGAGCAGCGTTCGTGGCTCGGGGAGACAACTTCGCCGACGCTCTGGCTGCGGCTCCCTATGCTTACGCGCAGAAGATGCCGATCCTGCTGGTCGCGCCGACGGCCCTTCCCGGTGAGACCGCCAGCGCGGCTCGGGATATCGGGGTCGACTCCATCATCGTGGCGGGAGGCACTCTAGCGGTATCCGACGCGGTGGCTCAGAGCTTTGATGTGCCTTGGACTCGAGTCAGCAGCAGCACTCGCTACTCGACCGCGGCTGCTGTCATCGAATACGCCCTTTCGCAAGGCTGGTGCAGCGGTGCCGACATCGGACTGGCGACCGGGCAGAACTTCCCCGACGCCCTGGGCGGCGGCGTTGCCATGGGCTCACGTGGAGGGATCGTCGTTCTCACGCCCAGTGAGAGCCTGGGTCCAGATGCAGCACTCATTCTCTTGGGTTGCGGAGTGGACGTGAGCACACTGCAGGTCTTTGGCGGAACAACCGCCGTCAATAGCGCAGTGGTCGACTCGGTCTGCGATCTCTGGGGCCTGCAGTAGGGTCAGACCTTCGAGGCCTGTTCACTTCGCGCTTTCTCTCGGCGTCGCAGCCAGGGGGAGAGCATCAGCACGGTGCCCGCGAGTATCAGGAACGATGGCCAGAGCACACGACCTACGACCTCGCCAGCTCCTCCCACGCCCAGAACGAACTCGAAGAATGCCGCCGCACCTGCGAACAACACGAGGCCCGCGAGCATCAGACCAAGACCGACCGGTCGCAACGAGGGAACGTGACCCCATAAGCCGAACAGGTACAGACCGAAGCCCACCGAACCGGGAGCCACCAACGCCCACGCATATGACCAGCTCGCCCAGTCACCGGAGAAGTTCTGGTAGAGCAGAATCCCCCCTATGGAGGTCAGAATCGAGCCGGGTATTGCGAGAGCTCCACCCTTCTCCCCGCTGGCGAGCATCATCACGAAGAAGAGCAAGCCGGGCACGAGCACGAACAGCGGCCACCATGTTTCGAGGAAACTGAAGTCGACGCTCTGCACGAGAATGAATGCCACCCCGAGCACGATCAGCGCGACTCCCGCCATAAGACTCGGAGCTGCGCTCGGACGCTTCTGTTCTTGCGATACCAACTTCCCACCTCCTGGGAACCATAATCATCTTATCTCTGTGATTCATACCCCCGCAGGACTGGTAGATTCATGTAGAGGTGAGGTAGTCGAATGCAGAGCGAGCTGGTGCGCAAACATGTGTGGGTTTCCGGGGTGGTCCAGGGGGTGTTCTTTCGTGCCTCCACGATCGAAACCGCCCGCGCCCTGGGCGTAGGTGGATGGGTGCGCAACCTGCCCGACGGACGCGTGGAGGCCGTATTCGAGGGAGAGCCCGCCCTCGTCGATGCTGCGGTTGCTTGGTGCCACAAGGGCTCACACCGCTCGATGGTCGAATCAGTCGAAGTGGTTGT